>JAFGEN010000295.1 GCA_016931595.1 Candidatus Aminicenantota bacterium
GAGTCGGCTTTGAAAAGATAGGTCCGGATGAGGAGATCCTGATCGTCTTGGGAATATCCCGGCTTCCCGACAAGGCAAACCGCGACCGCGAAGAGCGCACAAATCGAGAACGACCGCGATGATTTCATCACTCGCGCGCTTTCAAGAAACAGAAGAATCCATCATCTCTTGGCCGCAACGGCAAACTCCGCTTTCTCAAGAAATCCCATCCCGTCCTCTGAAATGAGAATATACCCGCGCTCAACGACAGTCAAGCCCGCTTGAAGACGGCGAGGTTGTCGGGCAAGGCCGCTTTGGGCACGGTCCGGCTCAGGCCTCGCTCCGCGATGCCCGGCGTTGAATTCACTCGACTCTCAAGGCGTCTCCCGGGTTGGAGGCCGCTGCGCGCCAGGATTGGAGGCCGACGGTGGCCACTCCGATGACCAGCGCGACCGCGCCGGAAAGAAGAAAGATTTCCACGCCGATTCCGGTTTGATAGGCGAATCGTTCCAGCCATTTTTTTGATGCCAGATAAGCCGCCGGCCAGGCCAGGAGATTGGCCGCGGCGACGAGGCGGAGCGATTCTCCCGTCGTCAGCCAGGCGACTTGGGTCACGCGCGCGCCCAGAACCCGCCGGATGCCGATTTCTCGAGTCCTCCGTTCCACGGCATACGAAGCCAAGCCGAAGAGACCGAGGCCGGCGATGAAGACGGCCAGCCCGGCGAAGACGGCACAGAGAAGGCCCACCCGCGATTCCGCCCGGTAGAGCGCTTCGGCCTGTTCGCTGAGGAACGAGTATTCAAACGGCACGCCGGGACAGAATTCCCGCCACGCGGCGGCAAGGTGAGCCAGGGCGGCGGTTTGTTCACCCGGAGCCAAGCGAATGAGGAGCGACCGGAAGAACGAAGGCTGGACTTCCATGATGACCGGCGGAATGGGGGCGTGCAGGGACTTCACGTGAAAATCCTTGGCTACTCCGATCACGACCGGTTTGTCCTTTCCCATGACGGCCGGAATCGTCCGGCCGATTGGGTTGTCGAGGCGTAAGAGCCGGACGGCCGTTTCATTGAGAATGACGCCGGGAGAGGCGGCGGATATCCCCGGCGGGAAATCCCGGCCCGCGGTCAATCGAATGCCCATGGTGCGGAGATAATCGGGATCGACGGGAAGATAATGGACCTCCACGCGGCGGCCGTCCAACTCTCTGGTGTTCACCAGGGCTCCGTTCAGGGGCGAGCCCATGGCCGCGGCCGCGCTCAAGATGCCGGGATGCTTGAGAATTTCCTGTTTGAAGGCGGCCGTGCTCTTCCTGAGGGGGGACCGATCGAGCGGCAACCGGAGAATGGACGATGTGTCGTAACCGAGAGCCTTGGACCGGACATAAGACATCTGCCGGCCGACAATGAAGGTCACGGAAAGGAGAGAGATGGATACAGCGAATTGAGCGATGACCAGGACTTGGCGCAAGGAGGCCTTGCCCGGACGGCGGCGGTCGCCGCGGCGGAATGCTTCGACGGGCTGGAACGAGGCCACGAGAAAAGCGGGATACGAACCGGCGGCGAGGCCGGCGACGGCGACAATTCCAAGCATGGGCAGAAAAACCGACGGAGCGAGCAGATCTCCCCAGCCGAACGACCGATCGGCCACCCGGTTGAAGAGCGGGAGAAAAAATCCCGCGAGGACCAGGGCCAAGGCAAAGGCGGCGGCGGAAAGGGTCAAGGCTTCGCCCAAGAATTGGCCGATGAGTTGGCCGCGGGAAGCGCCGACGACTTTGCGCAGGCCGACTTCGCGGGCACGCACGGCCGAGCGAGCCGTGGAGAGGTTGACGAAATTGAAGGCGGCGACCAGGATGACCAAGCCCGCGATGACGGCGAAAATGGAGATGTTCCGGGCATCGCCGTTTTCTTCGATTTCCCCGATCATGCGGGACCGGAGATGAATATCGGTCAGGGGCTGAAGGGAGAACGAGATGCCTTGGCTGTAAGGGAAAAGGGCGGAGGCGTCATCGGCGAGCTTTCGATCCAGGCCGACAGGGTCGGTCCCGGCTTTGAGTCGGACATACGTCCAACCCTGGTGAATCCAGGGATTGTCGATTTTACCGAGCGACGAGAACGAGGCCGCAAAGTCGAACCGCCAGTGAGAGCGCGGTGCGTCGCCGTCGACCACACCGGTGACCCGAAATTCGCCGCGGCCTTCAACGCTCAGAATTTTACCCAGGGGATCGTCATGGCCGAAGTATTTGAGCGCGGCCCGAGGCGAGACGACGACGGTGCCGGGCTCGGACAGGGCCGTGCGCGGATCGCCTTTCCGCCAGGGGAACGCGAACATATCGAAGACGTTCGCTTCGACGAAAAAGAACTGGTTTTCGATGAACGATTCCCCTCCGGCATTGACCACGGCCCGCGGTTCGCATTCGAGCCGGGCCAGGGCTTCGATCTCCGGGTAGGATTCCAGGAGTCGCGGACCGAGCACGGCCGAAGTGACCGGACTGCGCATGAATTCATCGGCCTTGGGATAATCGGAGATCATCCGATAGGTCCGGCCGGCGTCGGGGCGGCCCCGGTCGAAGGCCAGTTCGTCGCGGATCCAGAGAAAGATCAGGAGAGCGCCGGCGAGGCCGACGGCATAGCCGACGATGTTGACGGCGGAGAAAACTTTATGCCGGCGGATGCCGCGGACGGTGACGAGGAGATATTGGGCGGCCAGAGCCAGCCTCCAACGGAGAGAGAACCAGAGATAGGCTGGGATCGCGGCCAGGCATTGGCGCCGATACCAGCGGGCCGCCTGGGCCCGGCCTCGAGTCGCGGCGATTTCCTGGAAGACTTCTTCCAGGTCGCCCGCAAAGGAATATTTCTTTTGATAACCCGATAGACGCATCGCCAGGCGTCGAGCCGTCCGGGGAGGTTCGGGGGATGGGGCGCGCATGGCCGGTTTACTTGGCCTTGAAGGCCGGAGAGGGAATGCCTCGCCACAGGGCGCTCTGGAGTTCCCGGGCTTTCTGGAGGGCGGTCCGACCCTCCTCGGTAAGCCGGTAGTAGACCTTGTTGTGGCCGCCGCGCTGAGCCGTCGACTCGCCCTTGGCCGTAACGACGTACTCTTTCCTCACCAGATAATCGAGAGTGTTATAGAGCGTTCCGAACATCGGCGCGTCTCCGGCGAGTTCGCCGATTTTCTCCCGGATCGTCACACCATAGGCGTTGTCCTTGAGATGCCAGATGGCGATCAGGAAGATTTGCTCGTTGAGGGTCAGCTTTTTCATGCGGGCCTCCCTGCCGTTAACTACGATAATATCGTTCCAATTATATATACGATATTATCGTACTAAATGTTACATCTTTTTTTTACCGCGACGTTCCGGGCCTCATCCACCCCCTGCATCCCAAGCCGTGGAGGCATACCCGTCCCCCACAAAAAAGCTGATATTTCCGGCGAATCTCTCCCGATCAGGTGCCCGAATGAGGACCGGCGGTCAACTCCGGTCGGGC
>JAFGEN010000045.1 GCA_016931595.1 Candidatus Aminicenantota bacterium
AAACGCTCTTCCCGGCTCATCGTCCAAGAGGACGACCAGGCCCGGCTTGGTGCAGAATTGCCCCGCTCCGAGACTGCATGAAGAAAAAAGGTCGGCTGCAAGGGCCTCGCCCCGTTCTTTGACGGCTTCCGGTAGAAGAAAAATCGGATTGAGGCCGGACATTTCAAGATAGATCGGCCGGCCCGCTTCGTCGGCCGCACTTTTCAGTGAGAGCCCCGACGCCCGGCTCCCGGTGAAGGCCGAGGCCCCGACGGATGGGTGGGCGACAAGATGCAAGCCATCCTCCGGTGCGAGATGATACAGCAGCTGGAAAGAGGCGGGAGGAAGCCCGGCTCGGTTCAGGCATAAAAAAAGGATTTCGGCAACCAACCGGGTCGTTCCGGGATGGGAGGGATGGCCTTTGGCGATGACCGGGTTTCCTGCGGCCAGGGACGCGGCGAAATCACCGCCTGAAGCGGCATTGAAAGCGAAAGGGAAATTGCTCGGGCCGAAGATGATGACCGGTCCGCCGAGGGGCTCCCGGATCGAGCGGATGTTCAGCCGGGTGTCGATTGCGGCCTGGCGCCAGGATCCGTCCCGGACGGCTTCCGCCGCCTGGCGGAGCTGTCCGGTGGTCCGAGGAAGTTCGATTGTCTTGAGACGGGGCTCCCTCGGCAGGGCGGTTTCGCGATGGGCGGTTTCGACGAGGTCGTCGGCGGAGGCATCGAGAGACTCGGCGAAGAGGTCGAAGAACCGGCTTAGGGTGGAGGGGGAAACGGACTCGAGATCGCGGGCCGCTGAACGGCCGGCCTTGAGGGCGTCCTCGGCGTCGGTGAATGCGGAGACGGGGTAGAGGCCGGTCAGGGGATTCCCCGTCGCCGGATCGATGGCCGTAAACACCGCCGTCGTTCGAGCCGGTCGCCAGACCCCGTTGATCAAGACAGGGGCGGCGGATTCGTTCATCCTGGGGCTGCGTATCGGTCCGGCTGATCAGCCTCCGGAATAGATCGGGGAGACGGCGATCTTGTCGCCCTCCTCGATCTCGTCTTCCGGTAAAACGGCTTTTCCGTTCCGGGTGGTGATCCGGGGGCGATCGGCCGGAATTCCGATTATTGTCACCAGCTCAGCGACTGTTGTCCTCGGGGGAAGGTCGAGGTCCTTTTCGCTGAATCCGGTCTTGTAAATCAGGGGACCGATGACCTTGACCAGGACCTTCATGGCCGTTCAGTCGGAAAGCGTTGCGTATGGTTCGACGGCGGCCGCCTCGGCCTGGAGGCCAAGGGAGAGGAGGGTGGCTTTCGTCGGGATGCCCCGGCGATCATAGCCGCGCTGGTCGTAGTAATGCTGAAGGAGGCCGTCATACTTGTCGAGTTCAAGGACCTTGCCGGCGATCGGACCTTCGGTGTCGGCATTGGCGGGGTCGAACCAGACTCGCGGCGGATAGTCGTCTTCGCGGGATGCCTTGGGGAATTCCCTGAGGAAATGCAGCTTGATCATGGAGTAGATCCGGTCGGCGACCGTCCACATGTCTTCCAAGCCCCAGTTCAAGCCGGTGGCCAGGTTAAAGTATTTGGGATAGTTCTCGAGGGGCCAGCCGTTCTCGATCCAGGGGAAGCGGCAGGAAACGATGAATTCGAAGAGGCCGCCCCGGATGCGCTGCAGCTCGATGACTTTAGCCGCTTTTTCCGGGCCGTAGGATTCCCGGGTGGTGTTCCGGATTTCGAAGGTGATGATCCAGGCTTCCCGGTGATGGGCTCCGATGGCCGCGACTCCAAAGGCCAGGGCCTGGCCGGGGATGAACTTGCAGTTGTAGGCGGCCACCTCGAGGCCCTTGACCTGCATGGCATAGGCCTCGGAGCCGTGCCCGAATTCCCGGGCCATCCGCAGCGAGCCTTCGGCCAGGAGATTGCCGATTTTGCCCTCGCGGTGGGCGGCCATCCGGAGGAGTTCCTTGGCCCGCTCCGCGTCGCCGAATTTGAAGTCTCCGGCGACGGCCCCGTGGTCGATAGCGTCGGCATAGAAGCTCAGAATGCATCCGGTCGACATCGTATCCAGGCCGTAATCGTCGCAGAGATAGTTCAGCGAGGCCATCTGGGGGATGTCGAAAATCTCCAGGTTCGGGCCGAGGAGGGCGACGTTTTCATAATCGAGTTCGGATTCGTGTCCTTCCGCGTCACGGACGGTCACGCCGCAGCGCATCGTACAGGTCGGACAGCCGTACGTCGCGATCCGGGCGTTGTTGCAGCGCTCGCCGTCGACCTGCCAGGCCAGGGGATGATGGGTCTTGCGGAAATTGCGGACGGGCAGGCCTCCCACTTCATTGCAGAAGGGAAGAACGCCGGTCGTACTCTGGATCGACCAGCCGGTCTCCTTGTCGATCTGTCCGACCTTCCTCAAATCCCCGAAGCCGGCCGCCTTCATTCCGGCCGGGTCGGCCTGGGGGATGGGCCGAGTGCCCTTGACCACGATGGCCTTGAGCTTTTTTGATCCCATGACCGCGCCGATGCCGGGGCGTCCGCCGGCCCGGCCTTCAAGGCTGCGGATCACGGCGACCCGATTGAGGTTTTCACCGCCCTGGCCGATGTTCAGGACGCCGACTCCCTTTCCGTACTTGGCGTAAATCCACTCGTTGCAGGCGAACGTCCCTTTTCCCCAGACTTCATCGGCCGGAATGAACTCGACCTTGTCATCCTCGATGTAGAGCATCGTCGGCCGGTCGGCGGCGCCCTCGACAATCAACATATCGTAACCCGCCTTGCGGAGGTGTTCTGCGGCCCGGGTTCCCAGGTTGCCGTCGCCGTAAAAACCGGTCAGCGGCGACTTGGCCGCGACGACCGCCTTGCCGGTGTTGGGGGCTGGAATCCCTGAGATCGGCCCGAGGGCGACGATGAGTTTATTCTCCGGCCCGAGCGGGTCGATGCCTGGCTTGAGCTCGTCATAGAGGGTTTTCACGGCGAACCCGCGTCCGCCGACCCACTTTTGGGCGAATTCCTCGGTGAATGTTTCTTTTTTAAAAGATTTGGCGCTGAGATTGACCCTCAGGATGTTTCCGGTCCAGCCGTTCATGGGCTTCTCCTCCAAAATAGAATAATCGATGCGGCGAATGGAAGGTATCTCTTATACCATGCCGGCCGAGCGCTTTCAAGGCGGATTGGCGTCCTGACCGGGCCCGTCATCGGTCTTTGTTTTTTTTATCGGTTCCTCGCTTCACTCTTCCGTCGGAGGGGGCCGCAGCCATCTTGACTCGTGAATCATGCAGGCTAGGCCTGCTTTCATTGACTTCCCGTGAATTCTCCTTTATAAAAGGGATGGAATATTGTGTCCGATGATCGAACAGCCCCCGTATCCGTTTAAGCATATCGCCATGGAGGGCGTTTTTTTCTCCGGTAAAACCGTGTGGGCCGGCCTTCTGGCTCAGCGGCTCGGCGGCAAGGTCGTCCAGGATCAGACCGATAATCCATACCTCAAGGATTTTTATGACGAGAAAGACGGGGCCGCATTCCTGTCGCAGCTCGTCTTCCTGGTCAACCGCTACCATCAGCAATCCCGATTGATCCAGCGCGACTTGTTTGACGAACGGATCGTCTGCGACTACATCTTTGAAAAGGACAAAATCTACGCCTACCAGACGCTTTCCGACGACGAGCTGGTCGTTTATGACAAGATCTACGGAGTGTTTGCCGAGCGGATTCCCCGGCCCGATCTGGTCATTTATCTCCAGATCGGACTCCCAACCCTGCTCCGGCGCATTTCCCGGCAGGGAACCCCGCTGGACCGGAACATTTCGGAGAAATACCTCCAGGACCTGATCGAAGCTTACGATTATTTTTTCTTCAACTACCAGGCCTCGCCCCTGCTCGTCGTCAAGTCCGACGAGCTGGACGCTTCCCGGGACGATCATCTCGACGATCTCGTCTCCCAGATCACCGGGATGAAAAAGACCTCTCTCTACTATGTGCCCTCGAGTTTTGCGGGCGCCGGAGAGAAGAAACGCTGACGAACGACTTTACCTCAACCCCGCGGAGAGGCGGGGTGGGGAGAAAGGATTTGACGATGAACGCATCAGAACCGGGCCGGATGACGGTCCCTCTCATCCGGGCCAGAAAAAAAACCGGGGAAAAGATCACGGCCCTGACAGCTTATGACTTCGCCCTGGCCTCGATCATGGACTCCGCCGGTGTTGATCTCCTCCTGGTCGGAGATTCCCTCGGAATGGTCGTCCTCGGCTATGAAAACACGCTTCCGGTGACGATGGAGGAGATGATCCACCACACCAAGCCGGTCGCACGAGCGGCCCGGCGGGCCCTGGTCGTTGGGGACATGCCGTTCATGTCCTACCATCTCTCCCCGGAACAGGCTCTCGCCAATGCCGGACGCTTCGTCAAGGAGGGAGGGGCCGAGGCGGTCAAAATCGAAGGGGCCTCGCCCCGCCGCCTCCATCTCATCGAAACTCTGGTCGAGGCCGATATCCCGGTTTTAGGACACATCGGCCTCACGCCGCAATCGGTTATTCGCCTGGGAGGCTTCAAGGTCCAGGGAACCACCCTCCCGGCCGCCCGGCGCCTGGTTTCCGAAGCCGCCGCGGTGGAGAAAGCGGGGGCGTTTGCCATTGTCGTCGAATGCGTTCCGGCCGAGGTGGCTCGTGAAATCACCGCCTCAGTCGGCATCCCGACGATCGGAATCGGCGCGGGTCCGGCTTGCGACGGCCAGATCATCGTTTTTCATGACCTGGTAGGTTGCCACGGCGGGTATCTTCCCAAGTTTGTCAAGATGTACGCCGACCTTCACAAGGTCATCACCGGGGCCGTCACCCATTACCGGGACGACGTCCGGTCGGGCGTTTTCCCGGACCGGGACCATGCCTATCACTTGAAACCGGAGGCCGCACGAATCCTCAAGCGGGGACGGGGAAGGGCCGGGGGGGGGGTGAACACCCGGGCCAATTCAAAGGAAGATGCGAAATGATCATCATCCGTCAAATCGACGAGATGCGCCGGGCGGTCCGACGGGAAAAAGGACAGGGCCGGACGGTCGGCCTCGTGCCGACCATGGGATATCTTCACGAAGGCCACCTGAGCCTCGTCCGCCTCGCCCGTCGTGAAGCCGATGTCGCCGTGGTCAGCCTGTTCGTCAACCCGATCCAGTTCGGGCCGAAGGAGGACCTGAAGTCCTATCCCAGGGATTTCGAGCGGGATGCGGCGCGGCTGCGGATCGAACAGGTTGATTACCTCTTTGCCCCGGCCGACAAGGAGATGTATCCCGGGGAACATCGAACCTTTGTCGAAGTCCGGGGGCTTCAGGACCGCCTCTGCGGCCGGACCCGGCCCGGTCATTTCCAGGGTGTATGCACAGTGGTCATGAAACTGTTCCAGGCGATCGAGCCGGATTGCGCCGTTTTCGGCCGGAAGGATGCCCAGCAGGCCCTCATCCTTCAGCGCATGGTCGCCGATTTGAATATCCCCGTGAGGATGATCGTCGCCCCCATCATCCGGGAGCCGGACGGTCTGGCCATGAGCTCGCGGAACACCTACCTGGACCCGGCCGAGCGAAAGGCCGCCCTGGTCCTTTCCCGGAGTCTGGCCGAGGCCCGGGCCGCCGTCGACGCCGGAAACCGGGACGCGGCCGAAATCGTCGCGGCGATGCGGGCCGCGATTGAATCCGAGCCCCTGGCCCGGGTCGACTATATCGAAGCCGTCGACCCGGCCGACCTCGCCCCTGTAGCGGAGCTTCGGGAAGGGACGATTGTCGCCCTGGCCGTGTTCATCGGCCGCACCCGCTTGATCGACAACATGTTGATATGAATGGAGACCGACGATGAGACGCACCCTTTTAAAATCGAAAATCCACCGGGCCGTGGTTACGGCCTCGGACCTTCATTACGAGGGAAGCCTCGGTTTGGACGAGGCCTTGATCGAAGCGGCCGACCTTGTCCCGTACGAGAAAGTCCACGTCTATAACGTTTCCAACGGGGCCCGGTTTTCAACTTACATCCTGAAGGAGCCGCGGGGATCGGGCAAGGTGGCCATTTATGGAGCAGCGGCCCACAGGGCCCGCCCGGACGACCTTCTGATCATCGCCGCCTACGCCCAATGCGAAGAGGACGAAACCCGGGGATGGAAGCCCAAGGTGGTTCTCGTAGACGGACAAAACCGGGTCAAGGCCTGAGTCCGCCGCCGGACCGGCTCCGCCCGGCGCTCATTCGTGACGGTAGTTGGGAGCTTCCTTGGTGATAATGACGTCGTGGGCGTGGCTTTCCTTGAGTCCGGCGGGGGAGATGCGAACGAATCGTCCGCGCTCCTGCAGTTCCTGAATCGTCCGGCAGCCGGCGTATCCCATCCCCGATTTGAGGCCGCCGACGAGCATGTGGATGATCGAGGCGACCGCTCCTTTGTAGGGAACCATGCCCTCGATCCCCTCGGGGACCAGCTTCGTTTCCGGAAGGCCGGCGTCCTGGAAATAGCGATCCCGGCTCCGGCCCTCGCGCATGACCTCCATTGAGCCCATTCCCCGGTACATCTTGTACGACCGGCCCTGGTAAAGGACCACTTCGCCCGGGGATTCGTCCGTCCCGGCCAGCATGTTGCCCAGCATGACCGAGCTGGCCCCGGCGGTGATCGCCTTGGTCACGTCGCCGGAAAACTTGATGCCGCCGTCGGCGATGACCGGGATGCCTAGCGGGCGGGCGATCCGGGCCACATCGGCGACGGCCGTGACCTGGGGGATGCCGCAGCCGCTGACGACACGGGTCGTGCAAATGGACCCCGGGCCGACGCCGACCTTGACAGCGTCCACTCCCAGGTCGATAAGCTCGGCGGCCGCCTCGGCCGTGCCGATGTTGCCGGCGACCAGCTCCTGGTCGGGATATTCCTTCCGGATGATCTTGACCATGTCCAAGACCCGCTGGCTGTGGCCGTGGGCCGTGTCGACGACCAGGACATCGGCCTTGGCTGCGATGAGGGCCCGGACCCGGTCCAGGGCGTCCTTCCCCACGCCGACCGCCGCCCCCACCCGTAGCCGGCCCAGGGAATCCTTGGCCGCGTGGGGGTACTGGATCCGCTTGAGGATATCCTTGTAGGTGATCATTCCTTTCAAGTGGTGGGCTTCGTCGACGATCAGAATCTTCTCGATCTTGTGTTTATGGAAGAGTGTTTCGGCTTCCTCGATCGAGGTTCCGACGGGCACGGTGATCAGGGCCCGGGTCATGACGTTTTCGATCGAGATGTCCGAACGAGTTTCGAAGCGGATGTCGCGGTTCGTCAGGATCCCCAGCAGCCGGTTGGCCCCGTCGGTGATCGGCAACCCGGAGATATGGAACCGGTGCATCGTCTCCCGGGCCTGGCCGATGGTGTCGGTCGGACGCATGCAAATCGGTTCGTGGATCATCCCGCCTTCGAAGCGCTTGACCTTGTCGACTTCCTCGGATTGGGCCTCGATCGACATGTTCCGGTGGATGATTCCCAGGCCGCCCTGCTGGGCCAGGGCGATGGCCATGGTCGACCGGGTTACGGTATCCATCGCCGCCGCGACGAGGGGGACCTGGAGGTCGATCCGGCGGCTGAACTTGGTCGCGACCTGGGCGTCGGCCGGCTCGACGGCCGATTTAGCCGGGACGACGAGGACGTCGTCGAATGTGAGACCTTCCCGGATGCTCTCGTCCAACATGAGGCCTCCTTGCCTTACCGTTTCCGCTTTTTCGGAATCATCGCCCGGGCGGCCGTCTTCGGTCCGCCGCCCGTCTGGGCCGGCGGGCCCTGGCGGTATACCTGGCGCTCCGGTTTCCGGGCCAGTTCCTGCTCGACCGCAGGCTGGAGAAGATAGAGATAGCGGACCGTTTCATCCTCGATCCGGTCAAGCATGGCCTGGAACATGTCGAAGCTTTCTTTTTTATATTCGACCAGGGGATCGCGCTGGCCATACCCCCTCAGCCCGATGCCTTCCTTCAGGTAATCCATCCCCAGGAGGTGGTCCTTCCATTGGTTGTCGATGATTTGGAGAAGGATGAACCGCTCAAACTGGCGCATCATCCCCGGGCCCATGAGGCCCTCCTTGTCGGCGTAGACCTTGCGGAGATGGGCCAGCGTCTTCTCCTTCAATTCCTCGGAGGAAACGGAGGTCCAGTCGACTCCGATGCCGTTCGCCTCGACGCCATATTGGGCGGCAAGCGCGGCGCGGAAGCCCTCGAGGTCCCATTCATCGGGCGGCTTTTCGGCCGAGACGTAGGTGTCGATCTGCCAGTCCAGGATCTGATCGACCAGGGACTCGACGTATTCCTTCATGTCCTTGCCTTGGAGGATCTCTTTCCTCTGGGCGTAGACCGTCGTCCGCTGCTTGTTCATGACGTCGTCGTATTCGAGGAGGTGTTTGCGGATGGTAAAATTATGGCCTTCCACCTGTTTCTGGGACCGCTGGATAGCCTTGGAGACCATGGCATGCTCGATCGGGACACCCTCGCTCATGCCGATCCGGGCCATCATGCCTTTGATCCGATCGCTTCCGAAAATCCTCATCAGGTCGTCCTCAAGGCTCAGGTAGAACCGCGAGGAGCCGGGATCGCCCTGGCGGCCGGCCCGGCCCCGGAGCTGGTTGTCGATTCTGCGGGCTTCATGCCGCTCCGTCCCGAGGATGTGGAGACCGCCCAGGCCGATGATCCGATCATGCTCCTCGCCGATCGATTTGCGGGATTCAGCCAGGGCTTTGTCCATCATCTCCGGGGCGGCCTTGTCCGGGTCGACGCCCTGTCGGCGGAGGGATTCCTTGGCAATCGACTCGGGGTTTCCGCCCAGAAGGATGTCCACGCCTCGGCCGGCCATGTTGGTGGCGATGGTCACCGATCCGGCCCGTCCGGCTTGGGCGATGATGGCCGCCTCCTGCTCGTGGTATTTGGCGTTGAGGACGATGTGCTTGACGCCCTTGCGCCGGAGCTTTCCGCTCAGGAGTTCGGACTTCTCGATCGAGGTGGTCCCGACCAGAACCGGCCGGCCGACCTGGTTGAGCTCGACGATTTCGTTCTGGACGGCCTCCCACTTTTCCTCGGCCGTCCGGTAAATGACGTCGGGATTCTCGACCCGGATCAGGGGCTTGTTGGTCGGAATTTCGACGACATCCAGGCCGTAGATGTGTCCAAACTCTTCGGCCTCGGTCATGGCCGTGCCCGTCATCCCGGACAGCTTTTTATACATGCGGAAATAATTCTGGAACGTAATCGAGGCCAGGGTCTGGTTTTCCTGTTCGATCTTGACCTTCTCCTTGGCTTCCAGGGCCTGGTGAAGGCCGTCGCTGTACCGGCGGCCGGGCATGAGCCGTCCGGTGAACTCGTCGACGATGATGACCTGTCCCTCCTTGACCATGTAGTCGACGTCGCGTTTGAAGATGAAATGGGCTTTCAAGGCCTGGTTGATCCCGTGAACGAGGTCCATCTGGGCCAGGTCGAAGAGGTTGGGAACATGGAGAGCCTTTTCGGCCGCGGCCACGCCTTCCTCCAGAAGGGAGACGGCCCGGGATTTCTCGTCGATCTTGAAATGTTTCTCCGGCTCGAAGCGCCGCACGACGGCGTCGGCTTTGAGGTAC
This sequence comes from Candidatus Aminicenantota bacterium, assembly GCA_016931595.1. Lineage (GTDB taxonomy): Bacteria > Acidobacteriota > Aminicenantia > Aminicenantales > UBA4085 > JAAZPG01. Next base: position 9,547 of record JAFGEN010000045.1, read on the forward strand.
AGGTCGGTCGAGCCCTCGCTCGGTCCGGAGATGATGAGCGGTGTGCGGGCCTCATCGATCAGGATCGAATCGACCTCGTCGACGATGGCGTAGTGGAAGGGCCGCTGGACCAGGTCCTGAAGCCGGAACTTCATATTGTCCCGAAGGTAATCGAAGCCGAACTCGTTGTTGGTCCCGTAGGTGATGTCGGCCCGGTAGGCGGCATAGCGGTCGGCGTCGGGCATATCGTGCTGGATCGTCCCGATCGTGAGGCCGAGGAAACGGTGGATGGGCCCCATCCATTCCGTGTCGCGCTTGGCCAGGTAATCGTTGACCGTGACGATATGAACCCCGAGGCCGGTCAGGGCGTTGAGATAGGTCGGAAGGGTGGCAACGAGTGTTTTCCCCTCGCCCGTCTTCATTTCGGCGATTTTGCCCTGGTGAAGGACGATGCCCCCGATCAACTGAACGTCGAAATGCCTCATCCCGGTCGTCCTTCGGGATGCTTCCCTGACAACGGCAAAGGCTTCGGGCAGAAGGTCGTCCAGCGGGGCGCCTTGAGCCAGCCGTTCCTTGAATTCGGCGGTTTTGGCCCGGAGCGCATCATCGCTCAGGGCTTTGATCCGCGGTTCGAAATCGTTGATGACGGTGACGAAGGGGGAGATCTTTTTCAGGTCCCGTTCGCTCTTCGTCCCGAAGAGCTTCTCAGAAATCCACTTTAACATTGTATAGTAATACCAGAGGAAGGCCGGGATTGTCAATTTTCATCCGGGTTTGCTTTTGGCTCCGCTTTTCGATATAGTCCGCCGGCAGAATGTCGGGAAAAAAAGTCCTCCTTCTCGTTTCGCTCGCGGTCTTGGCCGCGGCGGTCTATCTTTTCGGCCTTCGAAGGGACATGAGCGACTTCAGGGTCTGTTTCCAGGCCGGAGGGCGGGTCCTGAAGGGAGAAACTCTCTATCGCTCTTCCGACGGCCATTTGCAGTTCAAGTATGCCCCGGCCGCGGCCCTGGTTTATGCTCCGCTTTCCACCCTTCCGTGGGAGGCGGCCAAAGCGGTCTGGTTTGTGGTTATGATCCTTGGCCTGGCCGGCCTTTTGAAGACCCTTTCCCTCTGGGCTTCAGACCGCGGCCGTTCCGCCGTCCAGCCTCTTGTCTGGACCGTGGTCGTGATGGCCAAGTGCCTCGGACGGGAATTCCAGCTGGGCCAGGTCAATGTCATGATCCTGTTCCTCCTGACTGTCGCCGCCAGGGATGCCTTTTCGGGAAGAGACATCCGGTCGGGGCTTCTCTGGGGCCTTTCGATCCTGTTCAAACCCTACGGACTGGTGTTCCTGCCATACCTGGTCCTGAAGAGAAAGGGCCGAACCCTCGCGTTCGGAGCCGGCGCCTTTCTGGCGGGATTGTTGATTCCGGCGGGAATCTACGGTTTTGGAGGGAACTTGACCGTCCTTGAAGAGTGGGTCCGAACGCTTTCCGCATCCACTCCCGGGCTTCTCAGTGTCGGTGACAACGCTTCGATCTTCGCTTTCCTGGCGAAAGTTTTCCATCTCTCGAGTGGAGCGGCAATGGCCGCCGGAGGAATCGTGGCGGCCGGTCTCGGCGTCTTCCTGCTCCTTCTGATCATCCGCGGAACCCGGGATAAAATCTCAGGGGCGTGGTTTGCCGAGACCGCCGTCCTGATGATGTTCATCCCGCTTCTTTCCCCCCTCGGCTGGAATTACAACTATCTCTACGGATTGCCGGCCGTTTTCGCTCTGTTGACCGTTCGGCCGGACTTCCGGAAGGGTGAGCGGGCGGTCTCAGCCGCGAATTTCGTCCTGATCGGCGGAACGCTCCGCGAAACGATGGGCAAGGCCTTCTTCCGTTATTACACTCGGACGGCCCTGATCGTCCCCAGCTTTCTCCTGGTCTTTGCCCAGCTTCTCTCCGCCCGCCGCCGGCGCCTCCTCTGACCGGGAGGGTTTATTTTTTTCCGAGAATTTCGTCAACCAGGGGCTTGGCCTCATAGATATTGGTCAAGGCTTCGATGATTCCTTTGGCGTGGACCATGACCGAACGATTCTGGACGTCGGTATAAACGAAGCGCGAGGGCAGGCTCTGAATGTTTCCGTCGAACAGGACGCCTGAGAATTCACCCTTGCGGTTGACCACCGGGGATCCGGAGTTGCCGCCGATCGAGTCGCAGGCGGCAACGAAGTTAACCGGAGTATCGAGCTTGATCCGGGACTTGGCCGAAAGAACCCTTTCCGGAAGCTCATAGGGATCTTTGTAGCCGTTGCGGGCGGCCAGGTCGAACATCCCCTTGAATGTGGTGAAAAAGGGAATCTTCTTTCCGTTTTCCTCGTATCCCTTGACCGGGCCGAAGCTGAGGCGGAGCGAACCCGTTGCGTCGGGCGGGATGGCGGCCCCCCTGAGCTTGAACATGGCCTGGGCGATCAAGGCTCCGTTCTTGGTTTCGACCGATTGGACTTCTTCCTCGTACCTCTTGCGGACTCCCCGGGAAACAGGATCGATCAACCAGGCCAATTTGATCATCGGGTCATTCGACAGGGCCACGGACTGAAATCCTCCGTCCAAATAGGCCTTCCGGACGTTTGGATCGCCCAGCTCGGTCCCGTTGACGAGATCCTTGGCCACATCCTCGGCCAGGCGGCCGGCAAACAGCCACTTGACCTCGGCCATGTCCCCGAACTCCTTCTGAAGCTGGATGAGGGAGTCGGTCAGGTTGAAGATTTCGAGGTCCTGGTAAACAGGCGTCACGGTCATCATTCGGCGGGTGAGAGCTGGGAGGGCGACGTCTCGGAATTCCCGAAGCCGGTCGCTTTCCGGCTTTATCTTTTCGACGGCCAGGCGGACAAGGCTTCGGGCGGTCGAGAAATACGTCGTCGAAAAACCGGCCCCGCCTTCGAAAAACCGGTAAAGCTTATAAATTTCGGCGTAGGTTTGCTGGGCCCGGGCGACCTCGTCCCAAGCCTTGCCGTAAAGCGCCTCCATCTCCGGATCGCGGCGGACGGCCTCCCGCAGGTCGTTTTCCTCTTTGAGCTTTTTCTCCATCAAGGCCGCGTCGAGAAGGCCGGAGTGGTAACCGGTCGTCGCTTTGAGGCTGTTTTCGATCCCGAACAGGGTGCCCAAGGCGAACCGGGCCGCCTCCGGGCCCCGCCTGGAGAAATCCTTGAGTCCGGCCCGGCGGCGGGCATAGTGAGCCAGGGTCCAGGGATAGCTGACATCCCGGAGAAACTCGAGCTGGGAGTAAGTCAGGAGACGGCCGGTTGAGCCGGGATGGCCGGAGACAAAGACCAAATCGCCTTCCTTCAGGTTCCCGGTGTTCCATTTCAGATAATGAGGCGTGACATAGGGCGCGTCATTTTCATAGAGACGGAACAAGGTGACGTCGAGGTCGTAGCGCGGATAGGTGAAGTTGTCCTGGTCTCCGCCGAAAAAAGCGACCAGGTTCTCCGGGGCGAAGACGAGCCGGACGTCGCTGAAGACTTTGTACCTGTAGAGGTGGTACAGCCCCCCGGAAAAGAGGTTGATAACCGAACAGCGCAGGCCGGTTATTTGGGATTCTTCCTTTTCGATCGCAGCAACGGCCAGGTTCCTGGCCTCAGCCGCCTGGATGGCGTTCATCTCCGGCGTGACGGTCCCGAGGACCCGGGCGGTCACATCCTCCAGGCTCTGGAGCACCGTCACCTCCATGCCCGGCACCTTGAGCTCCTCGGCCCGGCTCCGGGCATAGAAGCCCAGTTTCATCAGGTCGCGGTCGGCGGTGCTGAGCCGTTGAATCGCGCTTCGGCCGACATGGTGGTTGGTCAGGACCAGGCCCTCGGGGGCGACGAATGAACCCGAGGCTCCGCCGAACCTGACGGACGACAGGCGAAGGTGGTCGAGCCACTCGGGGGTGATATCGAATTTGTATTTTGTCCTCAGCATTACGTCCGGGGGCATGTTGAACAGCCACAAACCCTCGTCGCCCAAGGCGGTCCCGGCCGCAATCAGGGCCAGGGCTCCAAACATCACGCATTTGAACCACGTCTTCATCAGTGAGCTCCTCTCCGAGAACGTCTTTCCATCATAATCGATCGCCGGTCATTTTTCCAGAATCACAACGGCCACGGCGTAGGTCGCGAGGTGGGTCAGGGAAACGTGGGTTTGGGTGAATCCGAACGTTTCCGCGTCGCGAACGGCCAAAGTCGGCTTTCCCGATGGAAGGTTGACGACCTCGACCGAGGCCCAGGGAACTCCCCGCCCGAGGGCCTTGATGAACGCCTCCTTGGCCGCAAACCTTGCCGCCAGGTGCTGGAACTTGTTCTTCTTCCCCTCGCTGTAGGCCACCTCGCCCGGAGTGAAGACCTTGTCGACGAACCGGGCGTTCCGCTCGACCGCTTTTTGAACCCGCTCGATTTCGATCATGTCGATTCCGATGCCGAAAATCATGCTCCACTCCTTAATGGTAACTGCGCTTGGTCCGGCGGGACCGGTGAAAAGCGACCGCAAAGCGGTGGGCTTCGTCCCGGACATGCTGGATGAGCTTGAGGGCAGGGGAGGTCCGTTCGAGACGAAGACCGCCCGGGCGGCCTGCGGTATAAAGGGTTTCCTCGCGCTTGGCCAGGGCGGCGACGGGTAGGTTGGACAGTCCGAGCTCGGCCAGAGCCGCCATGGCGGCGGATAATTGGGGTAGGCCGCCGTCCACAAAGACAAGGTCGGGTTTTGGACGATCTTCCCGCAGAACTCGGGTCAACCGCCTGGTGACGGCCTCCCGGAGCGAGGCGGTGTCGTCCGGCCCGCGCGTCCCCTTGATGATGTATTTCCGGTAGCCGTCCTTCCATGGGCGACCGTTCAGAAACGTGACCAGGGATGCGACCGTCTCGAGCCCCCGGGTATGGGAGACATCGAATCCGTCGATCCTGACGGGCAGAATGGATAGACCGAGCACGGCTCGAAGGTCTTCGAGGGCGGACTGGCCGCCTGGGGCCCGCCGAAGCAGGATTTCGGCGTTTTTCGAGGCCCAGTCCAGAAGCGTCCGGTTCCGCCCTTTTTTGGGGACGGTCAGCGAGACGGCCTGTCCGGCGCATGTTTTCCAGGCTGCTTGAAGGCCGCCCGCACCGGAAGGAACGACGGGGACGATGATTTTTCCGGGGATGGGCCGGCCGGAATAAAAGCGAGTCAGGAATTCCCCGACGGTTTTGGCGGGAGGCCGCCCGGGATCCTCGTCCAGGATGGTTTGCATGGATTCCCGGACTTTTCCTCCCCGCATCTGGAAGACCTGGACGGCCCGCCGCCCACCGGAAACGGCCAGGCCGACGATGTCGAGGTCCTCATTCCGGACCGATATCGCCTTCGGCCGCGTCCGAATCTGTTCGATCGTGCGGAGCAGGTCCCGAAACCGGCCCGCGTCCTCGTACCGCTCGGCGGCCGATGCGGCGGTCATCCTCTCGCGGAGCACGGCCGCCAGCTCGCCCGTCCGGCCTTCGAGGAAAAGAACGGCATCTCGGACCGAGGCCCGGTAGGGCTCCCCGTCGATCCGCCCGACGCAGGGAGCGGAACAGTTCCCCATCTCGAACTCGAGGCAGGGACGTTTCCGTCCACGGAAGACCGTGTCTTCACAGGTTCGCAAGCGGAATCCCTTGGCCAGGATCTGGATCGTTTTTCTGGCCTCCCGGGCGGGGGAAAACGGCCCGAAATAACGGGCCCCGTCGTCGGCGGCCTTCCGGACCAGGAATACGGCCGGAAAGGGGTTCTGGACGGTCACCCGAAGATAGGGAAAGCTCTTGTCATCCTTGAGGCGGAGGTTGAATTTCGGCTGGACATGCTGGACGAAATTGTTTTCGAGAAAGACCGCTTCCCGCTCGGATCCCGTGAGGAGAAAATCGATCCGATCCGTCTCGGCCAGGATGTTATGGATCTTGGGGTCGTCCGTCGGCTGGAAGTAGGACTTCACCCTGTCCCTGAGGGAGCGGGCCTTGCCGATGTAGACGGTTTCGCCCGCGGCGTTTTTGAAAAAATAGATTCCCGGCCGGTCGGGGAGGGTGACGGCCGTTTCTTTCAGCAGGTGGGGCGTCCCCATCCTCTACATCTCCAGCTCGACCTTTTTCAGCCGGGCGATCTCGTCGCGAAGTCTGGCCGCTTTCTCGAAGTCGAGGTCACGCGCCGCCGTTTTCATCGCCCTCTCGAGCTCGTCGAGTTTCTTTTTTCGCTTTTGCGGAGAAAGGTATACGGCCCGATCCTCGGCGATCCGGGTGTAATCGAAGTAATCGCTGTCGGCTTCCGTCACGAGTCCCTCGTCGATCCGTTTCCGGATCGACCGCGGGGTGATCCCGTTTTCAGCGTTGTAACGGGACTGGATGTCCCGCCGCCGTCCCGTTTCGGCCAGGGCCGCCTTGATGGAATCGGTGACGACGTCGGCGTAGAGGATGGCCCGCCCTTCCAGGTGTCGGGCGGCCCGGCCGAACGTCTGGATGAGCGCCGTCGCCGAGCGGAGGAACCCCTCCTTGTCGGCATCGAGGATCGCCACCAGGGAGACCTCCGGCAGGTCAAGGCCTTCCCGAAGGAGATTGATGCCGATCAGGGCGTCGAACGCGCCTTTCCGAAGGTCCCGCAGAAGAACAACCCGTTCGAGCGTCTCGATTTCGGAATGCAAGTACCGAACCCGGAGGCCAAGGTCGTGGTAGTGGCGGGTCAGGTCCTCGGCCATCTTCTTGGTCAGGGGCGTGATAAGGACTCGTTCGCCGAGAGCGGCCCGCTTCTCGATCTCCTTGCGAAGGTCCTCGACCTGGCCGGAGACGGGCCGGATTTCGACTTCGGGATCGATCAATCCCGTCGGCCGGATGACTTGTTCGACCGCCTTGCCCCCGGCGGCCTTGATCTCGTAGGCCGCCGGGGTGGCCGAAATGCAGAGGACCTGTCCGACCCGGTTCTCGAATTCGGCGAACTGGAGCGGGCGGTTGTCCAGGGCCGAAGGCAGCCGGAAGCCGTGCTCGATCAGGGTCAGCTTTCGGGAGCGGTCGCCGTGATACATTCCCCCGATCTGGGGAATGGTGACATGGGATTCGTCGATGATCGTCAGAAAGTCCCGTGGGTAATAGTCAAGGAGGGTGTAGGGGGGCTGCCCGGGCTTCCTGCGGCTGAGGTAGAGGGAGTAATTTTCGATGCCCGGACAATGCCCGAATTCCCTGAGCATGTCCAGGTCGAACAGGGTTCGTTCCTCAAGACGTTCAGCTTCGACGAACAGGCCCTTTCCCCGCAGCTCGTCGATGTGCCGCTTCAACTCCTCCTCGATGGCCGAGACGGAGGCGTCGAGGATGGTTTTGGGCGTGGAAAAAAATGTCCGGGGATGGATGACGATCCGGTCGAATTCCCGAAAGATCCGGCCGAGGAGAGGGTCGATCGAGGTCAGGCGGACGACCCGGTCGCCGTCGAGCTCGACACGGTAGGCGAAATCGGCGTAAGCGGGGAAGACTTCGACGAGATCTCCCCGGACACGGAAGCCGCCCCGTTTGAATTCCGCTTCCTGCCGCTCGTACTGGATCTCGACCAGGGCCCGGATGAGATCCCGCCGGGGAAGCGTCTCCCCGACGGACAGAGCCCGGCTCATGGCGTAGTAGGTTTCCGGAGCGCCGATGCCGTAAATGCAGGAGACCGAGGCGACGATGATTACGTCCCGGCGCTCGAACAATCGGTTGGTTGCGTTCAGCCGCATCCGGTCGATTTCATCGTTGATCGTGACTTCCTTGGCGATGTAGGTGTTGGAGGAGGGGATATAGGCCTCGGGCTGGTAATAATCGTAATAGGAGACGAAGTATTCGACGGCGTTATTTGGAAAGAACCGCCGGAACTCCTGGTACAGCTGGGCGGCCAGGGTTTTGTTGTGTGAGATGACCAGGACGGGGCGGTCGGCCCGGGCGATAACATTGGCCATCGTGAACGTCTTTCCAGAGCCCGTCACCCCCATTAGGACTTGGGTCCGGCGACCTTCGGCCAGGCCCCGAGTCAATTCCTCAATGGCCCGAACCTGATCGCCCCTTGGGTTGAAATCCGATTCGAGGCGGAACGATTCCATTCTAATAACGAATTATAGCAGAGAAAACGGGAAGATCCGGTTCCGAACCGGTTTTACCCCGATTTGGACTGGCCGGTGAGCACGCCGCCCCGGAAACGGGCCCCGTTTTCGACCGACAGGCGGGCTGCGGAGATATCGCCCTTGACGTCGGATTCGGCGGCCAGGAAGACGCGGCCGGAAGCCTGGATCGGCCCGACCAGGGTTCCGTAAATATAAACATCCCTGGCCGTAACGGCGGCTTCGACTCGGGCGTTCCGGTCGACGTAGAGATTGGCCTCGGGAATGCGGAGGGTGCCTTTGAACCGGCCCTGGACGCAGAAATCCTCGGCCGCGGAAAAATCCCCCTCGAAGACTCCGGTCGTTCCTACCCGGGGAAGGTTGGCGGGAATCGCCGGCCGCGGATCACCGTTTTTTTCGGGAAGATCATTCCGGCTCATGGCGGCCTCCTTGTCCGAAGAATTCGCGGCCGATTATCTGGCGAACGGGGAAAAAAGTCAATCGAAAATTGACTTCCCGGCGTTCCATGATATCATATTTTTCAAGAAATGGATTTGCGCCTTGAGATGGAAGAAGCGACGTTCTTCGACGTCTAAATCATGATGTGCCAAACCGTCTATTCGCTAGACGATTTTCATTTATCCCCATTTCCCCAGGAGGTCCCATGAACAAGTCCCGTTTTCTCGGGGGCGCAGGCGCCCTGCTGGCCATGCTGCTATGCCTGGCCGCGATCGCCCCCGCCCAAGTCCCGACCGTAAACGACTTCGATCAGCTCAGCTGGCATTGGGTCGGTCCGGTCACGTTCTCCGGACGGATCACCGAATTCGCCGTCCCGCGCGGCCAGACGACGACCTGGTATGCCCTGGCCGGATCCGGAGGAATATGGAAAACGGTCGATGCCGGCATCAGCTTTGAGCCCATCTTCGACACGTACGGCAACATGAGCATGGGCTACCTGGCCATCGCCCCATCCAATCCCGATATCCTGTACCTCGGAACGGGCGAGCCGATGCATGCCCGGTCGAGCTCCCACGGCAACGGCGTCTGGAAGTCGACCGACGCAGGCAAGACCTGGACCAACGTCGGGTTGACCAAGAGCTACTTCATCAACAAGGTCGCCGTCCATCCGAAAAATCCCGATCTCGTTTATGTCGCCGCAGAGGGCAAGCTGTACGATAATGAAATGGACTGTGAGCGCGGCCTTTACAAGACGACCGACGGCGGGAAGACCTGGACTCGGATGGGGATCCTGCCGGACCGGGGAATCTCCGATTTTGTGGTCGACCCGAACAACTTCGACATCATCATCGCCGGGGCGTACAAATTGTACCGCCGGACCTGGACCTATATCGACCGCCAGCCCGGAAACGACCTGTATAAGTCGACAGACGGCGGCAAGACCTGGACCAAGCTGACGAAAGGCCTACCTGTCGGCAAGGAGCTGGGCAAAACCGGCCTGGCGATCTACGAGAAGAACCCCAATATCGTCTATGCCCGCCTCGACGAGGAGATGAACCTCGGCTTGAATCTCCGGGAAAACGCGGCCAACTTCAATATGCGGTCCGGTTTTTACCGGGAAGGCGGGTCGCTCGCCAAGTGGAAATCCTATAAGCTTAAGCCCGAAATGGCCAAGGATCTCAAGTGGACCCATCCCGAGGCGGAAAACGACCAGGCCCTTTTGGCCAAACTGAATGAACTCATCAGGGACAAGGAATTCCTGACCAAGTCCGGAATCGACCTGGCCAAGCTCACGGCCTCCGCTCGAAAGGCCTACGCCAAGGACAAAGACCTGTTGAGCGCCATCGACGATTTCGAAGCGTCCGAGAAGGTCCCCGAATCGGATGAAACCAAGGGTCGTTACCAGGCCCGCAACCGCTTCGCCCTGGCGATGCTCTACGGCGACCTCTTGGCTCCCCAAGCCCCGGCCAAACGGGCCGGATACATCTACCGGTCCGACGACCAGGGAGAGACCTGGAAAAGAATGACCGAAAACAGGGGCGCCCAAGTCAACCAGACCGAGGGCGGCTATTACGGGAGAATCTATGTCGACCAGACCAACGACAAGATCATCTACTGCTGTGATACAAACGTGACGTTCTCGACGGATGCCGGGAAGACCTTCGCCGTGGCCCAGTGGGACAGGGGAGAACACTCCCTCCACGTCGACCACCGCGGCCTCTGGGTCGACCCGGAAAACGGCAAGCACATCCTCAGCGCCAACGACGGCGGGGCGGGCGAAACCTGGGACGGCGGCAAGCATTGGCACCAGAAATCGACCATCAGCGCCCAGCAGTTCTATGATATCGCGGCCGACAACGAGATGCCCTACAATGTCATGGGGGGGACCCAGGACAACGGCGCCTGGATCGGACCTTCCCAGAACCGGAACCGCAAGGGCGTCTACGCCGCCGATTGGACCTATCTCCCCACGGGCGACGGATTTTATGTCGTCCGCGACTGGTGGAATCCCGAATACATCTATTACGAGAGCCAGTTCGGATCTTCCAGCCGGCAGAATCTGAAGACCGGCGAGCGGATCAGCCTGGCCAAGCGGACCACCCCGGAGGAAGCGGCCGCCGGCGTTCCGGCCCAACGCTACCAGTGGAACGCTCCGATCGTTCTGTCCCCGCATAACCCCGGGATCGTCTATATCACGTCCCAGTTCGTCCACCGGTCGCTTTCCCGGGGCGAGCCGGGCAGTTGGCAGACCATCAGCCCAGACCTGTCCCGCAACGACCCGGTCCGCCAGGCCGAGTCCAAGAAAACCAACCTCCAATACGGCACGATCTATTCCTTCGCCGAATCGGTGGTCAAGCCCGGTTTGTACTGGGCCGGAACCGACGACGGCAATGTCTGGGTCACCACCGACGGGGGCGTCAATTGGAACAATATCACCGCCCAGTTCTACGACATGAAGACGGGCAAGGCCAAGCCGAACGTCAAGGGCGCCCTGATCCCGTTCGACCGGTGGGTCAAGCGGGTCGTCCCGTCGAGGTTCGACGAGAAAACCTGCTACGCGGCCTTCAGCGGCTACCGAACCCACAACGAGGATAAAACCTGGATCTTCGTGACCCGCGACCTGGGGAAGACCTGGGAGGACATTTCGGCCGGGATGGAGAACCCCGTCTGGGATCTCGAGGAAGACCCGGATAATCCGGACGTCCTCTATATCGGCACCGATTACGGCGTTTTCGTCACGATCGACCGGGGAAAATCCTGGGTGCCCTTCTCCACTTCCGCGCCCGACGTGATTATCCGCGACCTGGCCGTCCAGCAGCGCGACCGCGACCTGGTCATCGGGACCTACGGGCGGGGAATCTATATCGCCGATATCGCCCCGCTCAAAGAGTTCAAGACGGCCCTTTTCGGCAAGGATTCCCACCTCTTCGACGTCGAAGACACGGTTCGTTGGAACCGGTTGGAACAACGGGGTGAGGACTACGGCGTGTTCGCCAAGGTCACGAATCCGAATATCGGAGCGAACCTCTATTACTACTTGAAGGCCGATGTCAAGAACGTCAAGCTGACGATTAAGGACCTGGAGGGGAACGTCGTCCAGGAACTCAGCGGCGATGCTAAAAAAGGCTTCCACAAGGCGTTCTGGAACCTGAGCCTGAGGGCGGCTTCCGGCCAGGCCAGGCCGGCCATGGGCGGACGGATGGGCTTCGGGCGGCAGGCCGACAACGGGACTTACAAGGTCACGCTGTCCATCGACGGCAAGGATGTCGAGACGAAGAAACTCAACATCCTTCCGGACCCGCTTTTTAAATAGAGCGGTCTCCCGGAAAATGATGATGAAAGGCCCGATAAGGGTCCTCGTCCCCGTTCTGCTCGTGATGCTGGCGGCGGGGACGGTTGCGGCCCAGGATTTCACGAAGTATCATAACTACGAGGAAACAACGGCGATCGTCCAGGGGCTGGCCAAGTCAGCCCCTGGACTGGTCAAACTCTCTTCTCTCGGAAAAACGCAGGGGAACAGGGATCTCTGGGTTTTAGAGATCGCCCAACCCGGCGGACTTCCGCTGAATGAGCGGCCGGGTCTTCTGATCGCGGCTAATTTTGCAGGCGACGCGGTTTTCGGAAGCGAAATGGCCCTGGCCGTAGCCGACTACATTGTAAAAAATGCGTCCAAGCCCGAGGTGAAAGCCTGTCTGGACAATGCGGTTGTCTTTATCATTCCCCGGATGAATCCCGACGGAGCGGAGGCGATGTGGGCTTCCCTGAAATGGGACCGCCGAACGAATCTCAGCCCGTACGACGACGACAACGATGGACGGACGGACGAGGACGGACCGGAGGACCTCAACGGCGACGGCTTCATCACGGTCATGCGTGTCGCCGAACCCGGGGGAACCTATCTGGTCGACCCCAAAGATGCCCGACTGCTTAAAAAAGCCGACCCGAAACTGGGGGAAAAGGGCGTTTTCGCTCTTTACCTCGAGGGCCGGGATAACGACGGGGACGGGTTCATCAATGAGGACCCGCCGGGTGGGGTCAACCTGAATCGCAACTTCATGCATGAATATCCCTATTTCAAGCCGGAGGCGGGCCGGTTCATGGCCAGCGAGAGTGAAACCCGGGCTCTCCTTGCCTGGATAGTCCAACACCGGAACATCGCCGCCTCCCTGACCTTCGGGGAGAACGACAACCTGATTTCCGGTGGGCGGGAATCCGCCGGGCGGCGCCTTGATCTTTTGGCCGCGGCCGAGGCGAGCATCGAGGGAGCCTCGAAGACGGGAATATTCCCCGCCCTCGGGTCGATGCGGGGAATGCGGGTCCGCGGCGGCGGAATGGAAATGTCGATCACTCCCGAGATGTTGGCTATGCTGATGGGTTCGGGAGGCGGAATGTTCATGATGGGCGGCGGTCCCCAAGGCCGGGACCAGGCTGTCGCCCAGACCTCGGGACGGAGAAATATGCCGGCCCGAACGGCTCCGACTTCACCCTTAGCCGCCGACCTTGAATACTTCCGCCTTGTCGCGGCCAAGTATGCCGAGATGACCGGTATCCGCCAGGCTCCTCTCACGGTGAAACCCGAAGGAGCGTTTTCCCAGTACGGGTACTACCAGTTCGGCGTTCCTTCCTTTTCGACCCCGGGCTGGGGTCTTCCGGAGGCGCCCCGTGCGTCCGGTCAAGGGATGATGACAGCCGGAGGCCCGGGCGGCGGCGGGCAGACGATGATGACCGGCCGGACGGCCTCGTTCCAAGCGGGGCGGGCCGGTTTTCCCGGAGCCGCCGGAAGCGGAGCGTCGGGTGGCGACTTGCCGCAGGCCGTCGATAAAGCCATTCTCCAGTGGATGGACAAGGAAAAAATCGACGGATTCGTCCCTTGGACCAAGGTCAAGCACCCCGATTTGGGCGAAGTCGAGATCGGCGGATTCAAGCCTTATGCGGCAACGAATCCTCCGGCCGCGACAATTGCCGCGGCCGGCAGGTCGCACGCCGAATTCGCCCTTTACCTGGCGTCCCTTTTTCCAAAAGTCCGCATCGAGTCCCTGGAAGCGATCGGCCACGGCGGAGGGATTTATCGAATCAAAGCAGCGGTCGTCAACACCGGATTCTGGCCGACGGCCAGCGCCCAGGGCCTTCAAGCCCAATCGGTCAAGCCGACGATGGTCCAGCTTCAAGTGGATCCGGAGACGGTTCTTTCCGGAAACCCCAAGACCGTCTCCATTCGCCAAGCGTTGAACGGCTCGGGCGGCCGGGCCGAGTTCGAGTGGCTCATCAGGGCCAAGGCCGGAGAGAAAATCGCCCTCAAGGTCATGTCCCAAAAGGGCGGGGGCGAAACTCGGACCGTGGTCCTGAAGTGAGGCAGCCGTGAAAACAAAAATCATGATCCTATTTTTGGTCCTTGCGGCCGGTTTGATGCTCTCCGCGCCGCAGGCCCTTCCCCAGAAATCCTCGGACCCGCAATTCAAGGTCAAGCTCGACTTCAACCGCTGGCACGATACCGAGGAGCTCTACGCCGATTTCCGGCGCCTGGCCTCCGCCTTCCCCAAGTTCGTCAAGGTGTCCTCGATCGGCAAAAGCCATGACGGGCGGGACATCATGCTGGTGACGGTCAATAATCCCGACACCGGCCCCGAGCTGAGCAAGGCGGCGATGGCCATCGAGGCCAACGTCCACGGCAATGAGATCCAGGGCGGAGAGGTCTGCTTGTACACGGTCTGGTACCTGATGGAGAATTACGGTCGTCTCGAGCCGATCACCCGGCTTGTGGACGAGCGCGTCTTCTATCTCATCCCGACGATCAATCCCGACGGCCGGCAGTATTTTATGGATGTGGCCGGCGGACGAGCCCGTTCCGGGCACGTTCCGGTCGACGATGACAATGATGGGCTGTTTGACGAAGACCAGCCGAACGACCTCAACGGAAACGGGGTCATCGAACAGATCCGGAAATATGTCCCCGGCAAAGGCAATTACCGCCTCAGCCTCTCCGACCCCCGAGTCATGGAACCCGTTCCCTTCGGAGAAAAGGGGGACTACCTCCTTCTCGGGCAGGAGGGAGTCGACGACGACGGCGACGGCCAGGTCAACGAGGACGACCTGGGCGTATACGACCCGAATCGGAACTACCCCAGCGACTGGCAACCTCATTACATCCAGAGCGGGGCGATGGACTACCCGATGCAGCTGCCCGAAACCCGGGCCGAAGTGGAATTTTTAGCGGCCCATCCCAACATCGCCGGCTTCCAGTCCTATCACAACAACGGGGGCATGATCCTTCGCGGGCCGGGGTCCGAGGCGACGGGCGAGTACCCGATGACCGATGTGGCCGCCTATGACGAACTCGGAAAGAATGGCGAGCGGATCCTGCCGTTCTACGAATACATGGTCATCTGGAGCGGGCTTTACACGGTCCATGGCGGAGGCATCGACTTCACCAACGACGGACTCGGGATCCTTTCGTTTTCCAACGAGCTGTGGAACGGGGAGCAATATTTCACCAGTCCCGAGCTGAAAGAACAGCAAAAAAACCCGAACAGCCCGATCGCCCCAACCCGCTCCCGCTATTTCTTCGACGATAAGCTCGAATTCGGAGACCAGTTCATGGAATGGACGCCCTTCAGGCACCCGACCTACGGCGATGTTGAGCTCGGCGGATCTTGGAAAAAGACAACCAGCCGAGTCCCGCCCCGGTTCATGCTCGAGGAACTGTGCCACCGGAACATGGCCTTCACCCTGTACCAGGCCGACGAGCTCCCGAAGATGAAGATGGAAGCGGTCGAAACGCAACCACTCGGCGGCGGAATCCACCGGGTCTTCGCCGAGATGTCCAATCCCAAGGCCACGCCGACGATCCTGGAAAAAGCCGGCCGGAACAACGTCGTCAGGCCGGACCTCCTGACCTTGGAGGGAAAGAGCGTTGAGGTGATCGCAGCCGGCTGGATTGCCGACCGGGAATCCTTCAAGATCAACCCGACGGTGACGACTCTGATCGACCAGAAGGACCTGAAGAGGATCCTCCTGCGGAACGGCACGCCCGGGAAATCCTCCCGGACGATCATGTACCTGGTCAAGGGCTCCGGCCCGGTGACCGTGACATACGATTCGGTCAAGGGAGGCGTCATTTCCAAGACATTCGAACTGCGTTGACCGGAAGCGTCGGATGATTTGACAAACAGCCTGCTTCCGGGCTAAATATGTGTCTCGTTTGAGCCGGTCCCGGCCGGCCGAGAGAGCGCGGGCATAGCTCAATGGTAGAGTACCGGCTTCCCAAGCCGGGTGTTGTGGGTTCGAGTCCCATTGCCCGCTCTCTCTTTTTTTTTAGCGGTGAACCATGATTGCGAGCTGGAACCTGTTGATCGATCCGTCCCCGGAGCCGGGGGATTGGAACATGGCCGTCGACGAGCATCTGTTCCGGTCCCTGACGGACGCGCCCGAGACATATGTCCGTTTTTATCGCTGGGCCCGGCCCACGGCCTCGATCGGCTTCGGCCAAACCTCGAGCCGGGTCGTCGACCTGGAGTTCTGCCGGACTCACGGGGTGGATGTCGTCCGCCGACCGACCGGGGGGAAACTTGTTCTTCACCACCGTGAAATCACCTACGCCGTCGTCTCCTCGGATGTCGAAGCCTTTACCTCCACGCTTGGAGGGTCCTACCGGCTGATCTCCAGGGGCCTGGTGCGTGGATTGAAGGGGTTGGGCCTTCAGGCCTCTCTGGCCGCCGAGACCCCCCGGGATTACGTGAAAGGCATCGTCCCTTGCTTTTCTCAGCCGGCCGCCGACGAAATTGAAATCGAGGGCCGGAAACTCATCGGCAGCGCCCAGAAGCGAATCGGAAGCCGGTTTCTACAACACGGCTCGATCCCCCTGGAGGGGGATGACGGGCTGCTCGGACCGGTCGCCCGCTGGCGGGAGACGGCTCCTCAACGGGGGATGACTTGCCTATCGGAAGCCCTGGGCCGGACGGTCGCGTTCGAGGAAGCGGCCGAAGCCCTGGCCGCCGGGCTGGCCGGACAGTGGTCCGTCTCCTTCCGTCCGCATGCCCTCGGGCCCGAGGCCCGGGCGGAGGTCGAAGCGCTCCGGAGGCGAAAATACGCCACGGATGCCTGGACTCTCGAGGGACGGGAGGGATGAGGGGCAGGGGACATTCGTTGCATTTTCCCCAACCCGGTGTTAGACTCGAGACGATATGGGAGCATGGCCATGAACGAAGTCGAAGAACTCCTCAAGCTTGAGCCCAAGGACCTGCCTCCGCTGAGTCCGATCGTCCTGGACGACCTTCACCAGAATGTCCTGAAAAATCTCTACCTCGAGCTTGGCTCGGGTCCTGTTCTCCACCTGCTTTCTCCGTCCTATTCCCAGCTCCACCCGAATCCGAACCCGGCCCTGACCGAACTCGTCACAAAGAGGGAACCCCTTCTCGACCACGTGAAAGAGGTCCTCGTCCAGAATCTGGCCGTCTATTCAGTCCTCCTCCAGGTCAACAGCTATTTCATCGAACAGAACAACTTCCTCGTCCTGGCCCGGCTCAATGAGCGCGACTCGGGGGGTCGGAGGTACGAGGTCCAGTATTACACCCATTCCCCGGTCGAGCTGCTGTCCCACTACGAGGACAAGATCTACATCGGAAGGGATTTCGTCGACCTCTTCAACTTCAAGCGGAAATACTTCGGCGTCCGCGAGATCATCGCCTCGCTCAAGGTCCAGAGCGAAAAGCTCATCGACCGGGCCGAGGACAGGCTCAAGAAGCCTCTCGAGTACAAGTCCTTTTTCCAGGAGATCCGGGAATCGGTGGGGGAGATCAACACCGAAAGCCTGTCCGTCCTTGAATCCCTCCCGCCCTACCTGGACGCGGCCAAGGTGGGGGAAATCGACCTGATCGAGATCAATGCCCAGTACCGGGCGGTCGCCCATTACCTGATTGAACTCAACGACGAAGTGGCCGAGTTCGAGAACCTGCTCCGGTTCAAGATGGAGATCGGATTCGTCCGTTATGTCACGAAATTCAAGAAGGACCTGACCAACCTCATCAACCTGTTCAACATCAAAATCAACGGCGCCTTGACGGCCCGGATCAACGGGTTGCGGCAGAAATAGGGACGGGAGCCTCAGCGGCCGGCCGCATCCACCCGGATATCTCCGTGGGAGGTCGCAATCGCGACCTTCGGCTTTCCCGTTTCGGCGGAGAAGGCCAGCACTTCGGTCGTTCCGTTGGATGTCTCCGAATCGGGTTTTTCCTCCAAACTCCAGATGATCCGGCCGTTCCGCGTCCGGGCTTCGAAGGGGGCCCGGAATCCGGCCGGCCAGACGAGGCGGACGTCGGCGTACTCTCCCTGCACGCCGATGCCCCCGGACAGGACCGGAGCCGGGGCCAGGGTCAGTCCGGCATGGGAGAAGATGACTTCGGCCGGTCCGGAAAATCCGGCCAGGGACACGTTCTTGTAGGTCGTCCGGACGAAGATTGTTCCCGCCCGAAGGTCGAGTCCGTCGACTTCGACGTTGTTCCCGTCCACCCGCAGGTCGCCGGTCAGGCCGTCGATCCGGACGCGACCGTACGAGTTCGTCACGTCGAAGCCGCCGTCGACGGCTTTTGCCGCAATGTCGCAATGCCCGGCCCGGACCTTGATCGACTTGGCCGAGGAAATGATGATCCGTTCGTAAGTGGAGGCGATCTCGGCCTCGTCTGCAAGGTTGGAGGCCGTGACCTGGGAATGGCTGCCCCGGACGATGGTCCGGCGGGCGATTCGGTCCAGCCCGACTCGGCCGTAGGAATGGTCGAGGTCGACGGATCCCTCGACGTTGCGGATGTCGACGTCGCCGTGCGGAGCGGACATGCGGACGTCGTCTCTGACACCGTCGACATCGACGCCCCCGTAACTGGCGAAGAGCTCCAGCGGCCCGACGATTCCCCGGACAAGGACTTCACCATGGGGATTGCGGATTTCAGACCGTCCCGTGCCTTCGATCCGCACGGGACCGTAGGAATTTTTCAGGACGACAGCGGTCTGGGGAGGGACGAGAATCTTGAATTCGGTGGAGAAGCGTTTCCGCCGGAATTCCTCCCGATTGGTGGACAGGACCAGGCGGTCGGGAGATGAGACCACGTTCAGCCGGAGGGATTCGGCGATCGCATCGGCGTCGGCCCGGGACCGGGCGTAGACGCGCTTTTTGAAGTGAACAACCGCCTTGTCGGGCCCCCCGGCGGCGGAAACCTCGATTGCCCCGCGGGCGTTGAGAACCTGGATTTCGGCCGGGACAGGGCCGTCGATCTCCCGGCTTTCCTCGTAAGTATACTCGTCGAATACGCCGAGCCAGGGACCGTCCAAGTCGAAAAACAGGTCGTCCAGGCGGCCCGACTTCGCGTACGTCAGGAAGACCCCCAGCCCGATGACCAGGAGGGCGAGAACGATATCCCGGGCTCGCATCTCAATTCCGGTCGGAGGGCGGCTGCGGCGTGTCGGAGTTTTCGGAACGGTTTTTGAGGCCTTCGATCAGCTTGGACGCGCCCCAAACGATCAGGATGACGGGCCAGAACCGCCAGACGTAATCCCAGGCGTCCAAGCCCATGTTTTCGAGGATGAAGACGAGGCCGAGGACGATGAGGACGAGTCCCCAGACAAGAGGATCTTTGCGCTTGGCCATGTTGACGCTCCTTTGCTCAGGTGTTTTTCTTCGAGAAGTAATCGGCGATCATCTTGATCCCGATGACGATGACGATGACCGGCCAGAAATCCCATAAACGGTCATAGTCGATGACGTTGAAATTCCCCAGGAGAAAGACCAGCCCCAGGATCATCAGGACCGCGCCCCAGAAGATCGAGCCGGCGGGAGTGGGGATATCGATGGACGGCGCGGGAATGGGGGCTCCTTCAGGCGTCAGCTCGCCGGCGGCCGCCTTGTTGATGGCCTTGGCGTTATTGACGCTGTCGATGATCTGGAAGAAATAGAAACCGGCCAGGAGCAGGCCGAAAAACGGCTGGCCGCCGCGGTCCTGCATGGTCACCAGTCCGGCGAAGATGAGGATGAAAAGGATCCCCTTTGTGTACAGGCCGTTGTACAGGGATCCGATCCCCGGGAGAAAGGCGGAGAGGATGCCGGCGACGGCGGGGGATTTCGGCGGACGTTTCTGGATGATGACGGGTTCGGTCATGGGAGGTCTCCTTGAATGATATTCAATCCTTGTCCCGCTCCAGCGGATTGGACGAACGGAGCGAGGCATAGAGATTTTCGGCGAAGGACCCGATCGAGCCGGTGATCCCGCCGGCTTGGGCGTAGAGCTTCTCGACCCGGCCGACGCCGCGGTGGAACGTCCGAACGACGTTTTTTTCGAAGTCGCGGCGGCCGGGGTTCAAAAGGTAAAGCGAGGCGACGACGCCCAGGACGCTGGCCGCCGTCAAAACGGGCTGAAGGCTCGGTTTCCGGAGCAGGGTAAAGAGGGAAAATTTCTGCCTTGGAGCGGCGATGGAGACCAGTCGACCTCGAAGCTCCGTCCCCGGATCGACCTCGGGGAAGACGGCCAGGGCTTCGTCGGCGGCTCTGAGGCAGGCCAGGAGCGAGGTGCAGGCCGGGCAGGAGGCCAGGTGGACCTCGACCTCGGCCCGTTCCCGGGGGTCGAGAGCGGAATCGGCGTAGGCGGGGAGCAGGTCTTCGATGCGGTCACATCTCATCGGAATGCTCCTTTTTTTTCTGAAGGATCCGGGCCAGTTGGAGACGTCCTCGGTTGACCCTGGACTTTACCGTCCCTTCGGGCACCCCGATAATCGACGCCGTCTCTTCATAGCTTTTTCCCTGGATTTCCTTGAGAATGACGGCCATCCGGATGTCGGCCGGCAGCTGGTTGAGGCCGCCCCAGAGAATGCGCTGGCGCTCGTTTTGGAGGAGCCGCTCCTCGGGGCTCGACGTCCCGGCGGAGGCTGTCAGGATCCGGTCGTCGAATTCGTCCCGGTTTTTCTTTTCCCACTTGGTCCGGCGGTATTCGTCGATCAGGTGATTCTTGGCCAGAGTGGTGAGCCAGGCCGAAAAGTTTCTTCCCGCTTCATACTTCGTGAGGGAGTGAAAGAGCTTGACGAAGATATCCTGGGTCAGGTCTTGGGCTTCATGGTAGGAACCGGTAAACTGATAGGCCAGGTTGAAGACTTTTTTCGAGAACTGGTCAACCAGCATGTTCCAGGAACCTTCCCTGCCCTCCAGGCAACCTTGAATGATCGCGTCCAAATTCACTCACTTCACCCTGATAGACGAGACCGCTCGAGGAAAAGTTCCGTAACCAACGGCGTTATATCGAGACGACATGCCTGAAAACTATTCTACTCGATTTTCTGCCGACCGCACAGCCTCGGCCGCCCTCTTGAAAAAACGGCAGGAACGTTCTATTTTTTAGTGAGAGACGCAACGGCCGGACCCGGAGAAGGGTTTAGAGATATGAAGATGGACGACCAAAAGCTTATCGCTCTCGTGAGCGACGGCGACCAATCCGCGTTTGCGGAAATTGTTCATATTTATAAAGAAAAAATTGTGAATTTCCTCTACCAGATGACGGGCGATTATCAGAGGGCGGTGGACCTTTCCCAGGAGACATTCCTCCGGGTTTATTTCAAGGCCGACCGATACAAGCCCATCGCCCCGCTCTCGTCCTGGATCTATGCCATAGCCGCCAACCTAGCCCGGACCGACCTCAAGCGGCGTCGCCGGATGAATGCCGTTTCCCTGGATGACGTTCCTCCGACCCTGGACCTGAGCACGCCGAGCGGGGAGGAATCCGATACGGGGCTCGCCCGGAACCTTAAGGCCGCCCTGGACGCTCTTCATCCCCGATATCGCTTGCCCGTCGTCCTCAAGGACGTCGAGGGATACAGTCAGGAAGAGATCGCCGTGATTCTCAAGAGGCCCGTCGGAACGGTCAAGGCCCGCATCAGCCGCGGCCGGGCGATTCTCCGCAAGCGTCTCGACCGGGCGGCCGGACATGGCCTCGATTACGCGACCCGGGAGGTCTGCGATGAGCGAAATTGACGTCTGGAAAGGGTTGGACAGGGTATTCGCGCCGCCGGATTTCGAAGACCGCACACTGCGGGCGCTTCGGGCCCGTCTCCGGCCTGATTCCGGTCTGCAGAGGGCCCGTTTGTTCCGGTGGGCACTCTCCGGTTCGACCGCCGCCCTTCTTCTGGTCTTCGCCGGCCTGAACCTGTTCGTCTTCAAAGGAGGAATGCCGGACGGCGGAGGGCTGATGTCGTCCGACCCTGTCCACGTGACCGAGCCGCTGAATTACGGGCGCGAAGTCCGTTCCTTGGCGGGGGAGAGGACCGTCTTCCTTCTGGAACAGGTTTCCGATACGCCCTCTTCGATCATCCGCTATTAATGGAGGATATCATGTTGATACGACGCGTTTTCGCGATTGGAGCCGCCTTGGGCCTGTTCGCTGCCGGCTGGTGCCAGGCTGCGGCGGGAGACGCTCCGGTTGAAGAACAAAGAATCGAACACATCCTGAAAACCGTCGCGCCTTCGGTCGTCAAGGTCGAGGCCCGCAACGGCATCCGCAAGGTGGCAACCGGAGTGGTAATCGACAAGGACGGAACGATTGTCACGACCGCCCTGATATCGCCCCGGGACGAGAAAATCACGATTTTGACCTTCGAGGGCAGGGAATATACGGCTGATTTCAAGGGGTTTGATTTGGAATCCGGCCTAGCCGTGATCCAAGTCAAGAACAAGGGGCTGCCGGCGATTTCCCTCGGTCAAACGGGCGACGCCCGCCCCGGGGCCTGGACCGGAGCGGTCGGCTTTTCTCCCGAAAACACTCCGGCCATCACCCAGGGGATCGTCAGCTCGGTCACGGATGAGCGCCTTCGGCTGAATCTCTGGGTCATGCCCGGCGCCTCGGGAAGCCCGGTCGTCAACTCCGAAGGACGGATGACCGGCGTTCTGCGGGGAACGTATGTCGATGAGCAGCCGTTTGTCTTTACGTTTCAAGACAGGCAATATACCGGCCGCGGCACCGTCATCAGCCGCGCCCAGGCGCCGTCCTCGGGAATGTCCGTGGCCGTTCCGGTTGACATCGTCCTTTCCGTCGCCGGCGATATCAAGAAAAACGGCAAGGTCTTGCGGGGCTGGATCGGGATCGACGTCCTGGAGAGCGAGGGACGCCTGGAAATCGTCGAAGTCAAGCCGAAGAGCCCGGCCGAACTGGCCAAGCTCAAGGAAGGGGACCTCATCGTCCGCATCGACGGGAGCGGGGTCGATTCGGGAGCCGACTTCTCCCGGGAAATCCGCAAGCGCAAACCCGGCCAGGACGCCCTTCTCGGGATTCATCGCAACGGTGAAGAGGTCAAGGTGATGGTCAAAGTCGGAGAATATACCGAAGAAGAAGGCCGAAGAGAACTCGAAAGCCGTTTTACGAGATTATTTCCCCCTCCGCTGGAGGATCAGGTCAGTGTCTTCAAGACATTGGGAGGACGGAACAGGCTCTTCTTCGGCCCGACGAAGAACATCGGCATGTCGCTGCAGGAATTGACCCGAGAGCTGGCCGTCCACTTCGGGTCCAAAGAGGGGCTTGGGTTGCTCGTCACCCATTTTCCAGCCGACAGCCCGGCTGAAAAAGCCGGCCTGAAGGTCGGAGATGTTCTGGTCAAAGCCGACGGCCGGGATCTCGAAACGATCGACACGTTGTTTTTCATCATGGACCGGAAGAAAGCCGGTGAAAAAATCACGTTTGAAATTCTTCGGGAACGAAAAACGATAACGATCGAGGTCCCGGTCGTCGGTGATTGAGCCGGTTCGAACGGCGATTAGAGGTCGAGCCAACGGTCGAGCATTTCCTCGAATTCCCCGGGGGAAAGGCGGGGCCGGTCGAAAAAGCCCCTCCCCATCCTCTGGCGGATGGCTTCGTACAGGACAATTCCGACCGACACCGAGAGGTTCAAACTCTGAACCATCCCGAACATCGGGATCTTGACCCGGAAGTCGGCGGCTCTCCTGGCGGTCTCGGAAACCCCCTCCCGCTCGTTGCCGAAGACCAGGGCCGTTGGCCCGGAATAATCGAGAGACGTGTAGGGAACGGCCCCTGT
>JAFGEN010000046.1 GCA_016931595.1 Candidatus Aminicenantota bacterium
GCGAATACCGGTTCCAGGTCGGAGGGACGGAGAGGCTCCTTGGTCCCGGGATGGAGAGGCGGCTTCGGCGGGACCGGAAGGTCGGCTTTGATATTATAGAAATGGGTCGGCAAGAGGGCGGCGTTCCTGGCCGCGAATCGTTCGATCGATTTCGTCGTCGTCATCTGTGTTCTCCTGTGTCAAGACAAGCCCTCAAGGGGCGCGGGTTTCGGGGACGCTGAATTCCGAAACGACGGCCTCAAGAAGGCCGCGGGCGGAAACCGGCGCGGGAAAAGAGATGTGTGGGGGGAGAGGTTACAGGGCGGGGAGGTCCGCCCACCAGAACCAAGCGCAGACGGGGGCCGGAGTCCCGGCCGAAATCATGGTCCGCGCCTTGACGTGATGCATATCGGCAGAGAGTTTAGAGAATCGAACGGTTCCTGTCAAGCAAAAAATAAAAAAAACGGGGCGCCGAGCATGCGCCCGACGCCCCGTTCGAGACGAGAACTGATTTTACCGTCTTCCAGTCGGAGGAGCCGCCGCAACCTTTCGGCCCGACTGCTCCTTCTCCCGGTTGAGTTCCCACATGTCGATCGTCTGGGAAAAATCGCCCAGGAGCCACTTGCAGAAATAATCCGCCCGGTACCAGTTCCAGTAGTCGCTCATATCGCCATAGCCGTGGCGCTGGCCGGGGAAGAGGAAGACATCGAACCGCTTGTTGGCCCGAATGAGGGCGTTGATCAGGCGGTAGGTGTTTCCCGGATGGACGTTGTTGTCGATGTCGCCGGTGGTCAGGAGGAGGCGGCCCTTGAGGTTGCCGGCGACCTCCGAATTTTTTTCGATGGCGTACTCGAACCGAATCGCACCGTCCTTGTCCGCGACTTCCCGGACTCCGTGGTGCTTCTCGCTCCACCAGCGGTTGTAGATGTTGTTCTCATGGTTGCCCGACGAGGACACGCCCACCTTGAAGAAATCGGGATAAACCAGCAGGGCGGCCGCGGTCATGAATCCGCCGCCGCTGTGGCCGAAAATGCCGACCTTCTCGATATCGATATAGTCGTGCTTGACCGCCAGCTGTTCGACCGTCCGCTTCTTGTCGGCCAGGCCGTAATCGCGAAGGTTTCCGTAACCGTAATTATGATACCACTTGGACCGCTGCGGATGGCCGCCCCGGTTTCCGACCTCGACGACGATAAAGCCGAACTGGGCCAGGAACATGCTCCCGCTCCGGGGGGAGAACGTCTTGGACACCGATTCCGTCTGGGGACCGGGATAGACATACAGGATGATCGGGTATTTTTCAGCCGGGTCGAAATCGAACGGCTTGTACATGACTCCGTAGAGGTCGGTGACGCCGTCGTCGGCTTTGACTTTGAACGGCTCGGGGAACTTGAATCCCGCTTCCAGGAGGGCCGAGACGTCGGTCGTCTCCAAGTCCAGGACGACATTTCCCAGGGCGTCGCGAAGCTGGCTTTTGGGGGCCGTATCGACCCGGGAGAAGTTGTCGACGAAAAACTGGCCGGCATCATTGAACCGGGCGGCATGGTTGGCGTCGCCGGGATTGAGAAGCTTGACCGCTTTCCCGTCCAGGCCGACGCTGTAGGCATGCATGAAATAGGGGTCCTCGTTCGGCTCCCGTCCGCAGGCTTGGAAATACAGGACCCGGGCCTTCTCGTCCAGGCCCAGGATCCCCTGGGTCGTATATTCGCCCGAGGTCAACTGGCGGATCAGCTTGCCCGATCCCTCGTATAGGTAATAGTGCCCCCAGCCGTCGCGCTCTGACCACCAGAGGAGTTCCTTGCCTCCGTTCACCAGCCGAAGCGGCTGAACCTCGACATAAGTGTTGAGGATTTCCTCGATCACCACGGTCGTCTCGCCGCTGGCCGTGTCGGCACGGCAGACGTCGTAGCGATGCAGGTCGCGGCTCTGGCGGCCGAAGTAGAGGATGTCGGACGTCGGGCTCAGCCAGGTCGTGGCCGGCGGGTAATCCCGGTCGACTTCCACGGTCTTCCGTGGAGCGGTTTCGATCGAGATCGTCTGGTCCTTGAAGCGGTCGGCCTTGATGACGACCTTGGTCTTGGAGACCACATCGAAGACCGAAAGCTCTTCCTGGGGCTGGTTCTCCTCCCCGGGCATCGCATACTTGTACGTCTCCAAGGTCGGCCGGGGATTGGACAGGGTGTTGATTACCCAGAGGTCGGCGACTTTCCGGGCATCCTCGCGAACCAGCGCAAATTTTCGGGAATCGGGAGACCAGACGACGAATCCGGCCGGAACCCGGAAGTCCTTGCGGTCCTTTTCGTCCTTCTTGAATTCCTTTTTCTGCTCGTCGTTGAGGTCGCGGGTGTAGGAGAAATCCTTTTCCCCGTCGGTTGTCAGCCGGATTTCCTTGATCGCCTTGTCGGTCGGATTCTTCATGGCCAGGGCGAAGCTTTCGGCATCCATCATGTACAGGTCGTATTCCCGGCCGAAAATGACCGACTTTTCGTCGGGGGAAACGGAGGCCCACCGAGGCCGGGGCTTCGGGGCTTCGAAATCCGGCAGGATCTCGAGCTTCCCGGAAGCCGGTTCATAGCGGAAATACAGCTTGACGGTCTTGGGCTCGGGCTCGGGCTTGGCCGGCGGGGCGGCCTTCTCCTCGTTTTTCTTTTCTTCTTCTTTTTGGTCCTTGTTCTTGTTCTTCTCTTCTTCGTCCTTCTTCTGGGCCGCTTCCCGGGCGGCTTTCTCCGCCTTCTTCTTGTCCTCGACCTTCTTGACGACTTCCCAGGCCTTCATGATCTTCCCGTCGAGCCGGACGTCGGAGTTGCGGTCGACGTCGAGGTCGAACCGGACCGCGGTCTCCTTGTCCATGTACCGCAGCGACCGGATCGGAAGGTGGGCGGCCTCATAGGGGGTCAGGACGATCTGGGTAAGCTGGGCGGCCATCCGGGCGTTGTCGAAAATCGGCGCCCTCGTTTTCTTGACCGGATCGACAGCCATGAACTTCCGGCCCTGGCTCGTTTCGTACGAATACCAGAACCGCTGGCCCGTCTCCATCCAATGGGGCTGAACGCCGGTGTCGAACACGAGTTTTCCGGCCTTAGCCGCCGTCCAGCGGGAAGCCAGCTCGGAGTTGGCCTTCCCGTGGGCGGTGTCGGCCGGAGGGGCCGCGTACACCGCCGCGGCGAACACCATGAGCATCAATCCGAAATAGGCGATCCGTCGCTTCATTCCAATTCCTCCTAAAAAAAGACTTGGGACACAACGCGAATAGTCATAAGCGAATTTCGAAAAAAAAGCAATCCGGATCGAGCGGCCGGCCGCTCACAGGGGCAGTTCGAGGCCCAGGCCCAGGGCTCTGGCTTTTTCCAGGACGAGCCGGGCGGCGGCCAGGTCGTCCAGGGCGATGCCCATGTTCATTGCCATCGTCCGCTCTTCCGGCTTGGTCCGTCCGGGAATCCGCCCGGAAACGAGGTCGGCCAGTTCCCCGATCCGTTCGGGAAGGCCGCGGAAATATCCTCGGTCCCGGAACGCCCGCATCTGGGCCAGGTCGTCCATGACGAAGAGATCCGCCGCGGCCATGGCCTCCCCCGTCCAGGATGAATCGTAATCCACCGCAGTGACGAAGGTTCCGGGGGCGAACTCGTTCAATCCGAGGACCGGCCGGGGTTCCTTGAAAATCGTTCCGGCGGTCGCGATGATATCGCCGCCGCGGACGGCTTCTTCGGCCGATTCGAAGACGTCGACCTCGAGGTCGGATGATTCCCGGATCCGGAAGGCGAACGCCGCGGCCGCTTCCCTCCTCACGTCAAACGCCCTCACCCGCCGCAAGCGAAAGGCCGTCCGAAGGGCCTCCGCATGCTCAAATCCCTGGACCCCGCAGCCGACGACGGCGAGGATTTCGGAATCCGGCCGGGCCAGGCGCTTGGCGGCGACGACAGATGCGGCGGCCGTCCGCTTGGCCGTGATCCAGGACGCATCCATGACGCAGACCGGGAGCCCGGTTTCGGCGTCGTTGAGGATCATCAGGGCCGAGATCGAGGGCAGGCCGCGCTCGAGGTTGCCCGGCGAGGAGGCGACCCACTTGATCCCGGCCAGGCCGGCCCCGGGAAGAAGCGCGGGCATGGCGTTGACGAATGCGCCGGATTCCGGAGGGCCGGGGTAGACGGCCGTTTTTGGGGGCATGTCCGTGTTCCCGGCCGCTTTTTCCCTGAACATTTCTTCCAGGGACCGGACGATTCCGGCGACGGTCACCCCGGCCCGTTCCACGTCGGCTCGGGAAAGATAGATCATTGTCCGTCCGTTCATGCCGTGTCTCCTTTCGCCTCCCGGATGAAATGAGGCATATCCCCGGGGATGATGATGGCCAGTTCCAGGAAGCCCCGGTATTCTCCGTTTTCCAGCCACGGCGCCTGGTAAATCAGTTTTTTCAACCCGTTCTTTTCGATCGTGTAGACATTGGTCCGGCCCTCGCCCAGCATGCTCCGGAGCTTCGTTCGGGCGGGCTCGGGGTGGCAGTCGAGAACATTGGACCCGAGAAGGGCCCTTCCGCCGTCGGAGGCGAACGTTTCCCCGGCCCGGGCGTTCATCTCCAGGATGACGCCGTTCCGGTCGCAGACGGTGACCGCCCCGGGAAAGCTTCGGAAGAACTGTTCGTAATCCAAGGGGCATTCTCCTTATTGGAAGGGCATGAGGGTCAATCGCTTGACCAGGATCGTGGCGTAGGATCCGCGGGGAAGGTCGAAGCGGAGGGCGATTTTTTTTCGGCCGGGATGAAGTTCGTCTTCTCCCCGGTCGAGCACCTGGAAATCTCCGGGCACGACAACCGCCGGCCGAAGAAACGACTGGAACCGGACCCGGCGCAGGTCCTTCGTCCGGAAGGCGGCCCGGCTCAAAGAACGCTCCCGGAGGATATCGTTGAAAAGGGCTTCCGCCTCCGGATCGGCGAAATCCATCCTGGCCGCAGCCGTGGGAAGCCGGAGAGCCGGAAGCCCGGATTTGTCCGCCTCCCGGCCGTCGATCCAGAAAAGATACGGACCCTCGCGCCCCGAATGTTCCTTGACCCGGATCTCCCGGCTCCGGATCAGCCTGCGGAGAAGCTCGTTCCAAAGATGGGCCTGAAAAGCGGCGAACTGCATCGACGTCTCCTCCTCGGGGATCCGGTGAAGCGCCTCGGAAAAATCCTCAGGCCGGTTCCGAAGGACATCGAATACCGTCCGCTCCAGGGCGTCGGCGGCCAGAGCCCGGCAAGCCTTCCAATCCCGCCAATGACGGAAAAGCTCCGCCCTTCGGATCTTTTCCCGGCCGGCCAGTCCCGGGGTGATCGATGTCAGGAACACCTGGAGAGCCCCGTTCCAGTGGCGCCGCAGGATTTTTTCGGCAAAAAAACCCCGCTCCGGATCGTAGCTTCGAAACCGCTGGTCGTCGAACCAGTTGGGAACACCCCAGGTGCGGACTTCCTCAAGGGCAGTCCCGAGTTGTTCAAGACCGGCCAGGTCGCGAATGACCACGGTGAAACCATTGGACCGGATCAGGTCCGGCCCCATCGGCCGGTCCATTCGTCCGGCCGGCTCGAGCCGGAAATTGGCCCCTTCCAAGCACAGCTCGGCCGGGTCGTCGATCGTGAGATACTGGGACGTTCGTCCGTGCTTGTCCTTTTTCCCACCGTAAGCAAAACGGTCCGGGGGAAGGCGAAGACGCCCGGCCAGGTGCCGGACAAGGTCGGTCGTATTCCAGCCGCTTTTTGAAAGTCGATAGAGCCCGAACCGCCCGTTCGGCGACAAGGGCGGATCGGCCCGTTCCTCGACGATAAAATCCTCGGGCCTGGCCTTGATCACGTCACTGATTATCCTGAATAATGCGAAGAATGTCCAAGAGTTCGAAGGAGAATGTCCGAGTCGCGCCCATGAACCATATTGAAATCAGTACAAGAATGGATTAAAATCCAATTGTTCGAAAATTTGAATGACTCCGGGAGAGGCTTGATGCGAACGCCCCGATTTCTAAAAGGAAAAGGCCTTCGATGGTTCCTGGCAGCCGTGGCCGTTTTCGTCCTTTTTACGGCAATCCGGGCCCAGAGGTCCACCCCGGCCCCGGCCTTGACCGTTCGAGCCCAGGACGCCCTCGAAACCGTTCTGGCCTCCGGGCGGGTCATCGGCGAAAAAACCGTTCCCCTCTCCTTCGTCCGGCCGGGCCGGATCGCGGAGGAATTCATCCGGGACGGGGATGCGGTTTCCGCCGGACAGGTCCTGATGCGCTTGGATGCCAGGCACGAGGACCGGGCCCTCGAACAGGCCCGAATGGCCCTGGCCGAAGCAAAGCTCCGCCGGGAAAAACTCCGGACCGCTGATGTCCCCGAGGCCGAGGAAAAGGTCAAGCAAGCCCGAATCCAGGACATCTACGCGGCGGATTTTCTCGAGCGACAAACCGGGCTTTTCCAACAGAAGGCCGTCACCCAGGTCCAATTCGAGCAAGCCCGAAGAGACCGCGAATTGACCGCCTCGGCCCTGGCCTCGGCCGAAAACAGGCTCAATGCGCTCCACGGGGTGGAGACCGCCCAGGCCGACCTGGCCGTCGCCAGGGCCGAAAACGTCATGAAACAAGCCGAAATCGACCTCCAGGACACCATTCTCAAGGCGCCTGTCTCCGGCCGGATCGTCTCCCATGACGCCCGCCCGGGCGAATACATCTCGGCCGGACAGAAAGTCGTCACGTTCATTCCGAAGGCTTCCAGAAGCTTTGTCGATATCCAGGTGGATGAGACCCAGGCCGGCCGTCTCGTTCCGGGACAGAGGGCGGCCGTATCGTCGACGGCCTTTCCCGGTCGGGTTTTCACCGGGGAGGTCGAGCGGACCGGTGCCGTCGTCGACGCCCAGCGCGGTTCGTTCACCGTCCGCCTGGTCCTGGACAATCTCGAGCCCGGCCTTCTCCCCGAATCCTCCGTCAACGTTCAGGTCGAGATCGGGCGGGTATCCGGCATCCTCCTCCTCGAGCAACGGTTCATCATTCGGGACAACGGCCGGGCGGCGGTTTTCATCGCCGAAGGCCGCCGGGCCAGACGGATTCCGGTCGTGACCCGGGACCTGGGCGGCGGGCTGGTGGAATGCATAGAAGGCCTGCGCGAAGGGCAAACCGTCCTCCTGCCCCAGGGATTGAAGGACGGGCTCAAGGTCAAACCCGTCCCGCTTCCGGAGTGAGTCATGTTCGACGTGTTCGTCGCCTTTCGCTTTCTCCGGGAAGGCCGGGCCCAGACGCTGCTGATCCTGACCGGGATCGTCCTGGGGATCGCTGTTCAGGTCTTTCTCAATTCCCTGATCGTCGGCCTGCAGGCCAGCCTCGTCGAGCGGACGGTCGGGAACGCCCCGCATATCACCGGGACAATGCCCGACCTCGAACCGTCGCCCCTCGTTCCGGCCGGGAACGGCGCCCGGACGATTTCCCGGGTCGTGACCAACGAAGGGGCCGTCAAACCGATCCGGGACGGACAGACCGTCGTTTCCCAGCTGGAAAAGCTCGGAATCTTCACCGTCATCCTTCCGGTCGCCCGCGGTTCGGGCTTTGTCCTCCAAGGGCAAAAATCTCTCCCGGTGATTCTCCGCGGAGCTGACCTGGAAGGAGCCGACCGGCTTTACGACATCCGCCGCCGGATGACCGCCGGCCGGTATGAAGTCGGGGCTGAAAACGCCCTGATCGGCAAGGACCTGGCCGAAAAACTCCGCCTGGGGGTCGGTTCGGCCATCCGGGTCTCCACGCCCGGCGGAGCCGATGAACTGTTCCGGGTAAACGGAATTTTCGACCTGGAGAACCAGGCGGTCAACGAATCCTGGATTCTGCTGTCGCTGCCCAGGGTTCAAAACCTGTTCGATGTCGACAGGGGCCTAACCGAGATCGAAATCCAGGTGGACGACGTCTTCGCCGCGGAACGGAGCGCGGCCGACCTGAGGGCCGGGTTCCCCTCCCTCCGCTGGCGGAGCTGGGAAGAGACCAACGCCTCGCTTCTCACGGCTCTCCAAAGCCAGGGGTCCTCGTCCTACATGATCCAGCTGTTCGTTCTCCTCTCGGTCACTCTGGGCATCGCCAGCGTCCTGGCCGTTTCGGTCGTTCAGAAATCGCGGCAGATCGGGATTCTCAAGGCGATCGGAACACTGACCCGCCATGTCGGCCGCATCTTCGTCATCCAGGGAGCCGTCCTGGGTTTCGTCGGTTCGCTTTTGGGCGTCCTGGCGGGCTGGGGATTGATCCAGATGTTCCAAGCCGTCCGGGCCGGCGACCCTTCCTCGTTTCCGATCTCCATTTCGTTCGGCGCGGCCGCTCTTTCGGTCGCCGTGGCAACTGCGGCCGGCACACTGGCCGCCTTCTTCCCGGCCCGCCGGGCCGCCCGGCTCAATCCGATCGAGGTGATCCGCAATGGCTGATTTCCTGGCCCTGAACGAGATCGTCAAGGTTTACGGGACGACGGTCAGAACGACCGCCCTTCGGGGAATCACCCTCTCAATCGAGGCGGGGGAATACGCGGCCCTCATCGGCCGGTCCGGTTCGGGCAAATCCACCCTCCTCAATCTCATCGGGACCCTCGACCGGCCGACCTCGGGAGCGATGCGGGTCGACGGCCGGGATGTCTTCGCTCTCGACGACGACGGATTGGCCGCGTTCCGGAGCCGGACGATCGGCTTCGTCTTCCAGTTCCACCACCTGCTGCCCGAATTCACTGCTTTTGAAAACGTCCTTCTCCCCTTCCGGGCGGCCCACGGCCGGGTGACGGCCGAGTCGCGGCGCCGGGCCGGGGACCTCCTCGAACAAGTCGGCGTCGGCGACCGGATGAACAACAAGTCCGCCAATCTTTCGGGCGGACAGCAGCAGCGGGTGGCCATCGCCCGGGCCTTGATCAATCAGCCCCGCCTCATCCTGGCCGATGAGCCGACGGGAAACCTGGACACCGAATCGAGCGAGGCGGTCAAATCGCTCCTTCGAACAATCAACCGGGAGAGCGGGACCACGTTCATTATCGTCACCCATGACCGTCATATCGCAGCCGGCTGCGACCGGGTCATTGAAATCGACGACGGGAGGATCATTCGGGATTTCCGGCCTGCCGAAGTCACGCCCGATGAAGCATGGGCGGACCTGGCTCCCTGCGAATGCCGGGAGCGGCTTCGGGGCGATTTGAAGCCGGCGGTTATTCGACCCTGACCGAGACGATCACCCAGCCGTTCTCCCGGCGCTCCAGGACCCAGGCATACCGGCCTTCAAACAATACTTCCCGGTAAAGCTTGGACGACGGGATCCCGGTCATGACCTGGGAGAACACCACCCGGGTCCGGAAGTCGGGATACTCGGCCATCTGAAAATCAAGGTTGAGTTTGGATACGGCGACCTGGACGTCGCGGACCGCCTTGGCCATGGCTTCCAGGTCGCTTCGAAGCCGTTGATAGACATCCGAATGGGCCTGCCGCCGGAAAAATTCGGCGGCCCGGCCGGCCCCGGTTTCGGCCGCATACCGTTCGATGAGGCTTTTGATTTCCCCCGGGGCCAGCTGGATCACCGCATCCAGGGCGATCGCTTTCGCTTCGGCCTGGTTTGAATCCGAGGCCAGGATCTTCCGGGCCAGGGCCAGGGCCTCGGCCCAGGCTCTCCGGGTCAGAAGGTTCCGAGCCAGGGAGACATCGTCTTGAGGGGGGGGCGGGGGAGGATCGGCCGGCTTCGCCTTTTCCCGAACGGTTCCCGGCGGCGGGGTGAAATTGATGGTCACCTGGAGCGTGGCCTGGATCGGAATCCCCTCCATCAACCCCGGCTCGAACTCCCATTGCCGGGCCGCGGCCACGGCCGCCGCATCGAGTTTCGGGATCGACTTGACGACCACGGCCCGTTCGACCCGGCCTTTGAATCCGACCGTCAGGTTGAGGGTTACGTCACCTTCGATTCCCTCGCGGAGGGCGTCTTCCGGGTAGATGGGGTCGACATGCTTGACAAGACGGGGCAGGCGGGTCGCTGCTTTTTTTGAAGGCGTTTCGGGCTTGACCGATTTGTTCTCTTCATCGGCCGCTATGGATTCGCCGGCTTTTTCTCCGGGCTTGACCGGGTCGGACGGCTTCTCCTTCGCTTCGACATTCACCCCCGTCTTTTTCTCGACCGGGACCTCCTCGTTCTTCAATTCCTCCCGAAGCGCTTTCGGAGGATCCGGCTTCGGGGGTTCGGCTTTCTCCGTCTTGACTTCCCCGGCAAGTGTTCCCGTTTCCGTCCCGGTTCCGGCTTCGGTTTCGGTTTTGGTTTCGGCCATGGCCCCGGCGCTTATCTCTTGATCCGGCAGGGTTTTCTCCCCTGGCGGAAGCGCGACTTCTCCCTCCGGCGTTTCGGCCACGGCTTTATCGGCGAAGACGATGTTAAAGGATCCCCCCGACGGAGCGATGTCCGGAGCCGACTTCCGAAACGCGAAGAAAAGAATGCCCGCCGCGGCGATGATCAGCGCCATCATCAATCCGACGACGAGGAGAAGCTTGTTTCGGCGCCGGTCCGACGTCTCGGCGTCGTCCTGGGAAACGGCGGAGGGCGCAACCGGGGCATGCATCGTTTCTCCGCTTACCGGACCCGACGGAGGCGGTTCCGCGGATCCTTCCCTGGCTTTGCCAAAAATCCTTTTTTTGGCCGCCGGCGCGACAATCGTCTGAGCCGCGGGCTCCGGTTCAATGGACGCCCGGCCGGACAGGAACGGGCGGAGGTCGGCAATCAACTCCCGGCAACTCCCGTACCGGGCTTCGAGGTCCTTGGCCAAGGCCTTCTGGACGATCCCGGATAATCCCGATGGAATGTCGCTCCGGACGGCGACGACCGGGGCCGGGGTTTCGTTCATAATTTTATAGATGACGGTCGTCAGCGTGTCTCCGGGAAAGGCCTTTTCCCGGGTCAGCATCTCGTAGAGAACCGCTCCCAGGGCGAAGATATCGGCCCGGTGATCGACCCGGCGGCCGGCGATCTGTTCCGGCGACATGTAGTACGGCGTTCCCATGACCATGTTGGTTTGGGTCATCGTCGAGCTGGCGATCCGGGCGATCCCGAAATCGACGATATGGGGACGTCCTTCGTGGTCGACAAGGATGTTGCCGGGCTTGATGTCCCGGTGGACGATGCCTTTCCGGTGGGCCAGTTCGAGGGCCTCAGCCACCTGGACGGCGAACCGGGCGGCGTTGACCGCGTCCCAGCGGACTCCGGCGGCAAGGAGGGATTCCAAGCTCTGGCCCTCGACGAATTCCATGGCGATGTATGTCGTCCCCTCAGCCTCGCCGACATCGTAGATCGTGACGATGTTCGGGTGGGACAACCCGCCGGCCGA
>JAFGEN010000296.1 GCA_016931595.1 Candidatus Aminicenantota bacterium
AGAAAGAGCGGGTCGCGTCCTCCCGCACCGGAATACTGGACCGCGGCGCAGTCGCCGACGGCCACGGCCCCGTTTTCCAGGACGAGGAGAATGGACAGGGTCTCGCCGGCGACCCGGACGGACTTGAAATGCGGCGTAGCCGGTTTTCCGGTGTAGAAGAACCCGTCGTGGCCGGCCCCGGCCTTGATCGCCCGTTGGTCGTCGAAATAAAAGGCGGACGATCCGGGCACGAACAGCGCTTGGATGATTTTCATTTCGGCCTCCCGATCAATTTGCTTTTACTGATGGCGTAGATGTCGTCGGTCACCATCTGGAAGGTGACCGGACGGCTCTCGGCCTTGGCCCGCTCGGCCAGCCGGTCCTTGTGGAACGACATGATGTCGTCGGTCAAGGGCAGGTTGCCCTTGGAAAACAGACGGATGAAGCCCTCGTTGTCCCGAGCCGGAAGCACCCGGCCGCGGTTGTAGATGCTGGGGGCGAAGGGAATGTCCAGAAGCCCCCCGGCGAACGCCCGGCAGATTCCCTGGATCGGGTCGCCGCCGGCGGCGTTTTCCACGGCCTCCATCAGGCAGCGAACCTCGTTTCTGATGAGCTCCTTTTCCCGGCGGATGATGTCGTTGTCGGCGCAGATCTTCTGGTCGGTGAGCATCGACAGGACCTGGCGGGTGGCCTTGAGCCCGGAGGCGTTGGCCTCCTTGGTCGGGATGCCCATGGCCTCGTGGGGCGACTTGACGATGATCTTCTCCACCTCGGCCGCGGCCGCGACGAACGCTCCAAGGGAGATGACGGCGAAGGCCTTGGCCTCGTCCTCGGGGAATCCGCCCATCCACTGGTGGAAGACGATGGTCAGGTCGAAATCGGAGAAGCCGGCCTTGGCGAAGTATTCCCCGGCCAGCTCCCGAAGCGACGTCAAGGCGGCCAAGTCCTGGAGAACATTTCCGCCCTGCCCATAACCGAGGGTGATGGATTTGACGCCCTGCTCCAGGGCTAGGAGCCCCTCGAGAATGGCCACGACGTGGCCGATAAACGGCGGGAGCAGCGTCCCGGTCAGAGGGCCGAAGGGCTCGCGGTTGATAGAGATGCCGTTTTCCTCGTAATAGCCGACCAGGCGGTCCACGTACCGCCAGGCCCGGAGCGAATCTCCGAGGTCGACTTTCTTGGCATAGGGGATGTTGTAGGAGATCCCGCCGCCTTCATAGCTGGTGAAGCCGCCGGCCAGGGAAATTTCGGCCAGGAGGCGCGCATCGGGAGTTCCATGCCGGACCTGGATCGGCTTGGTCACCGCTTCTGTCACCCGGCGGCAGCCGGATACCCCGTGATTGACGGCCGGAAAGCCATTCAAGAGCGAATGCCCGGCCGCGGTCGATTTCTCGATGCCGACGGCGGCTTCGGCATACCGGTTCTGCCGGGTATAAGCGTCGATTGTCGTCGGAAGCAGGTCGGCCGTGCCTTCGGTCTCCAGGTGACGCAGCAACCGGATGTGGTCGTCGATCAGGGCGACTCCGGCCCGGGGTTGGATCAGGGTTTTGCGGCCGGATTTCGCTTTGTTCATCGCCCGGGCGAAGTTTTTAGGCTCGGGGATTCCCCGCTG
This sequence comes from Candidatus Aminicenantota bacterium, assembly GCA_016931595.1. Taxonomy (GTDB): domain Bacteria; phylum Acidobacteriota; class Aminicenantia; order Aminicenantales; family UBA4085; genus JAAZPG01. Next base: position 1,592 of record JAFGEN010000296.1, read on the forward strand.
GTAGCGAAGGCCCTCGTCCAGGTCGACGTCCTTTCCGGTCGGCCAGGTCTTGAGGACCTCCAGCCGCTGAGCCAGGAAGTCTTTCCACGCCATCTGTTCGAATCTCATGCGATTATCCTTTCAATTTTCGAAGACCGGCGACGGCCGTCCGGGCGGCCTCTTCCGGGAAATCCCCGGCCAGGTTCGCCGTGAGCGGGATGAGGTATCCCTCGTCGGCGTAGGCTTCGGGGGAAACGGGGAGCAGGGGCTGGGAATCGACGTCGGCGCTTTGCGGAGCGCAGGCCTCGAGAACCGGGCCGGCGCTCGTCGACCGGGACAGGTATCCGCCGGTTCCGATCAAACGGGTGAGGCGGCGGAGGTCCTTGCCCCTTTGGACGTAAAAACCGCCCTGGGGGGTGTAGACCTTGGACAGCGTTCCGGCGTGGCGAAGGGCGGCCGCCCGGACGCAAGCGGCCGCCATCAACGCATCAAACTCTTCTTCCGTGGGGTTTTCCGGCCGCGATTCCGGGGCGGCCGCGACCGCGCGGATATACCCATCGAACGCCTCGACCGGGCGGCCGAGGGCGGCCAACCGCGAGGTGATCAATGTTCGCTCGGATTCCCAGAGGGCCTCGGCCGAAACCCTCATCCCCAGGTCGCCTTCAACCGTCCGCTTGAGCAGCGGCTCGTGAAGGCCGCGGAGAAGGACCGAGTCGCCGCCGGTGAAGGCCTCGGTGTGGGAATAGAAATCCGTGGTCGCTCCGCCCATGTCGATCATCCCGAAATCCGACCAGCCCGGCTGGGTCGCGCCGATCTTGCCGGCCAGCTCGAACACCGCCAGGGGCGTCGGCCAGGGGTCGCGCCCGATTTCCCGGACGACGGCCGAAAGGCCCTTGCCGTCGACAATCCGTTCGAGAAAAATTTTGCGGATGACCTCGCGGGCCGGCTCGATCTGAATCGTCCCGACCTCGGGCATGACGTTGTCGGCGGCCGCAACCGCTTTTTTATCCAGGAGGGCGAGGACCCGGTCGCGGACTTTCCGGTTTCCGGCGTACAGGATGAACGCATCGGTCGTCGAGCGGCCCAAAAGCTCGGCGTTTTTCAGGACGACGGCGGAGTTCCCGCCGTCGGTCCCGCCGGTGAACAGGACGATGTCCGGGCGGAGCCGCTCGAGGTCGGCGATCTCTTCGGCCGAAAGCTCGTAGGCGTAGGTCCGGACAACCTTGCCGCCGGCCGAATAGGCGGCCATCCGGGCGATCGAGAGGGTCAGGTCGGCGGTCAGGCCGAGGGCGGCGATTTTCAAACCGCCCCGGGCGGAGGAGCTGAGGTAGACGGGAACATCCGTCGAAGAGCCGGACCCGGCGGCCAGTTGTTTGCGGACGCGGGCGAACCCCTCGGCCAGATCGTCGACGGTCGTCGGGGTTTCCGCCCGGGCCAGGAGACGAAACGCCCCCGCCTCCAGGGCGAATAGGGCGCCCTTGGTATAGGTCGACCCGATGTCGACCGAGGCGAAGGCGGGAGGGGTCATTTGCGGCCTGCTGCGGCGATGTCGGACCGAAGGAGCTCGACGACCTCGGCCAAGTCGACTTGGGGGCCGAAGACCCGGTTGAACCCCATGTCCAGAAACTTCTTCTCCACCTCGGCGTAGGGCGTCTTGCCGACGACCAGATTTCCACCGACGTAGAGGAGGATTCGGTCCAGACCGCGCTCGACGCACTTGGCCCGAAGGCCTTCGCAGTCGATCTCCCCGTGGCCGTAAAGCGAGGAGACGAGGATGGCCGCGGCGTCGGTCTCGACGGCGGCGTCGATGAATTCGTCCTGGCTGACCATCACCCCAAGATTGGTCACGTGAAAGCCGGCTTCGGTGAAATAGGCGTCGAGGATCTTGTTGCCGACCGAGTGGCAGTCGGCCCCGATGACGCCGAGAACGAGATGCGTGGGATTCATTGGCCGTTCCTTTTATCCTCGTCCAGAAGCGACCGCAGCCGCTCCTCGACGTGGAGGAGCGAGCCGCGTTCGATCTGGTAATCGAAGGGGATGATGACGCCGCCCCTCTGGGTGAAGGCCTGGAGGGCGGCCAGATGCTCGCGGTTCTTCTGGAGGGAATAGCCGGCCGGGACGATGACCGCGTCCATGGAGGCGATGAAGTCATCCAGGCGGTCGAGCTGCGAAACGAACAGCGTCCGGACGCTTGCGGCGGGGATGTCAAAGGTCCGAAGGTGGTCCAGGACGATCGACTGGAAGCGCTTCGACTCGCTGAGGATGCCGATCCGCTGGGCCGGGGTCAGGCGGGCGAGACTGATGATGGACGTCCGGGTCGGAGCCACGGCCACTTGGACGGCCTTGTTCCGAATCTGGGGAAAACGGTCGACCAGTTCCTGGAAGTGGGTCGTCGTGGTCAGGACGAGGTCGAAAATTTCCAGGCGCGAGGCCGCTCCGGCATCCTTGAAAAGGTCGTCCAAGTCGATCTTGGCCAGGTTGACGTTGGGGATGAGGAGAAATTGGCGTTCGAAGATTTTCAGGGTTTCGGGATTGCAGTCGACCGCGGCCACGGAGAGGTTGCGGAGGGAATCCTCGCGCCCGAGCAGGCGGAGGTCGAAAAACATCCGGATGTCCTGGGCTGAAAATTTGAGACGACTAAGCTGGTCGAGGAGCTGGTCGATCAGCCGGACGGCCTTGTCCTTCCGGTCCTCGGTTGGAGCGACCGCTTCGGCGGCGACAAACGAGCCGCGGCCGGAAAACGCCTCGACGAGTCCACGGCGGACAAGCTCTTCATAAGCCCGCTTGACCGTTCCCCGGGCAATGCCGATCTCCTCGGCCAAGTCCCGTTCCGGAGGGAGTTTCTCCCCGGGCTGAAGGAGCCGGTTTTTTATCTGCTGATCAAAAAAAGCGATGATCTGTTGATAGGCCGGAGGAGCGGATGGGCTTTTATCCAACCTGAATTTTTCCATTATTTCCTCCTGTGGACTATTCCAAATAATATTGGACTATTCCTTATATAGGCCTTTTTATAAGGCTTGTCAAGATATTTTTTAATTGGTCTGGACCTATTTTGATCATTTTATTGGAAATTAGCCGATCCTCGGAGTATAATGAGTCCATGAACAAGAACTCCGCCGGGGTGGGACGCAGCCGCCGAAATCCTTGGAGCACCCTTCTTGCCGATATTCCCTCGCCCCAGACGGCTCTGAAAATACTCGAAGCCGCCGAACAGATGATCGCCTCGAACCCCAAAGCGGCCTCAACGGCCGGCCGCGATTACTTGGACCTGACCTCCA
>JAFGEN010000297.1 GCA_016931595.1 Candidatus Aminicenantota bacterium
GCCCCGCGTCGCCTACAGCTTCGACGCCTTCGGCCACGGCGGCGGGATGCCCCAGGTCCTCCGGCGGTCCGGCTACGAGATGTACGTCTTCATGCGACCGCCGGCCGGCGAGCTTGATCTGCCGGCGGATCTTTTCCGCTGGCGGGGCGTGGACGGCACGATTATTCCGGCTTACCGGATAAGCGTCGGGCTTTACCACACGGAGTTCGGGAATATCGGAGAGCGCCTTGCGTCGGGCATCGACCTGGCCTTGAAGACCGGCCGGGATGTGCCGGTGTTCTGGGGCATCGGCGACCATGGGGGAGGAGCGACTCGGGAGGATCTGGCGGTCATCGACCGGATGACGGCTGGGGAGAAACGGGTCCTGATCATCCACAGCACTCCGGACCGGTTCTGGGCCGCCGTTCGGATGAATGCGGCGAAAGCGCCGATCGTTTCGGGCGATCTCCAGCGCACCTTTCCGGGATGCTACACGTCGCTCTCCCGGGTGAAGCGGGCGGCCGTCGCGAGTCTTTCCGGGATCGTCCAGGCCGAAAGTCAGCGAGCGGCGACCTGGTGGCTTTTCGGGCGGAAATTCCCGGGAGAAAAATTCGCCTCCATTTGGCGCTCCCACTTGTTCAACGATTTTCACGACATCCTGCCCGGAACCTGCGTCGAGCCGGCGGAGAGGGATGCTCTTGGTCTTTACGCCAAGGCCGAGACCGAGGCCCGGATGATCAAGCTCGAGGCGGCCGCGGCTTGGGCTGGGGCGTGGGAAGGGAGGGCCGGGATCCCCCTGATTGTGCTCAACGCGAATTCCTCTCTCGCCCGCGTTCCGGTCGAAGCGGAATTCATGATCGATCACCGGCCCAAATGGACGGGGAAATGGGCTGTCAACCTGGAAGACGCCGCCGGCCGGAACGTCGTCTGCCAGGAGGAGCAGCCCGAGGCGCTTTTGCCTTTCAACGGCTGGCGGCGGAAAATGGTTTTTTTGGCCGAGCTTCAGGGAGTTGGAGCGGCGTTTTATCGGATCGAGCCGTTTGAGCGTCAAAACACGACGGTCGGTTCTTCATCGATCTCTTCCTCTTCGGCGGAAAGGCCGGATATAAGAGCGGCATTTTGTCGCGCTCAACCCTCCGAAGCGGGAATGGCTGCCGCTCAAAAAGACGTGGTGGGTCGCAGCCGGCCGGGGACCGGGATGAACCCTGCGGTCGATCCGGTCGCCGGATTGATCGAGTCGCTCTTTCACGATGGCGCGGATTGCCTCAAAGGCGGAATTCCGCGGCTTCTGGTTGTCGACGACCCGGCGGATTCCTGGGGAACGGGTTGCCGGGAATTCCGCGACGTCGTCGGGACGTTCGAGTCGAGGGGCCCCGCTCGGGTCGTCGAGCGCGGCCCGGTCCGAACGATCTATGAATCGCCGTGGTCTTTCTCCGGCAGCCGGGCCGTCGTCCGGACGATCGTTTACCCGGATTGGCCGGCGGCCGAGATTCGCCTTCGGGTCGTTTGGAACGAGGAGCGGAAACGACTGGTTCTTTCATTTCCGACGGCGTTTTCGGCCGATTCCGTTCTTTGCGAAATCCCCGGCGGAGCGATCCGCCGCCCGGCTGACGGCGAAATCCATGTCCATGGACGGTGGTGTGTGGTCGGGAAGGACGACGGCGGCGGGCCGGCCCTGGGGATCGCCCATGACGGTCTTCATGGAATCGAATTCAAAGGGGGAGAGGTCCGACTTCATGCTCTCCGCGGGGCGGCCTACTGCCACGAGAGGGGATTTGATCTGGGGAAGGGCCACGCCTGGAAATTTTCCGACCAGGGCGCCCATGAAATCCGCTTGGCCGTTATCGCCGGGAAGCGCGATAATGTGTTCTGTTTCCTCCCCGGGCTGGCCGACTGGATCGCCGCGCCGCCGGCCGTCTACGCCCATTTGCCTTTCGGGAAGATCGGAAAAAAACGGGCGGGGGATGCCGCAAGAAAAACGCCCGATTCAACCGCGCCGCAGGCGTTTCTCTCGATTTTCCCTGCCAACGTCCGGTTGTTGTCCTGCCGGCCGTCGGCAGACGGGAAAGCGCTGCTCGTCCGGCTCCAGGAATCCTCGGGATTCCCGACCGCGGCGAAAATCGAAGTCCGCCTTCCTCTCGCCTCGAGAAAGAAACGCCTTTCGATCGCCGCCCGGTTCCGTCCCTTTGAAATCAAAATGTTTCGAATCGAACGCTCGGGCCGCTGGAGAGAAACCGGCCTGATCGAATAGAGGGCCGGCCGGAGCTTGTTCGACGATTCGGATTGCGAGCCGGCTGGTTCTTCGATAAGATGGCCGGGCGAAATCCTCGAGGAGGCCGCCGCATGACCCGCCGTGAACGCGTTCTCGCCGCCATCGCCCATCGCGAACCCGACCGCGTCCCCGTCGACTTGGGGGCGATGCGGTCCACCGGGATCACGGCCGTGGCTTACGGCCGGCTCAAGGAACACCTGGGACTGCGCGGCGGCTCGATCGATATTTACGACGTCATCCAGCAACTGGCCCAGCCGGAACAGACGGTCCTCGATTATGTCGGTGCCGATGTCGTCGACCTCGGGCGGGTGTTCCTTCTCGAGGACGCCGATTGGCTGCCGTTTGTTTTACCCGACGGTCAAAACGCCCGCATCCCGGCCTATATCAAGTTCATTTCTGATGGGAAAGGAGGCCGGCTGGCCCTGGCTTCGGACGGCGTCCCGATCGGAGCGATGCCCGCTTCCTCGCATTATGTCGACCAGATCGTTTTTCCCCTTCTGGACTGGGATGGGAATCCGTCCGTTCTCGACCGCCTCCCCGAACTCCAAAACCATGTGACCTGGGCGGCCCTTCCATCC
>JAFGEN010000298.1 GCA_016931595.1 Candidatus Aminicenantota bacterium
CCGAAGGGGAAGAGGGGTTTTCCGGTCAGGTTGGAATAATCGTCGCCCCGGCCGGTCGGCAGGTGGTTATAAACCATCGGCACCTGGCCTTCGAAGACCGGAAAAGTAATTGGCAGCCTCCCGGCCGGGTTGTATTCCCCGAAAAGCGTTTCGGCTACGGCCGTTCCGCCCGCCTCTCCCGGGTACCAGACATCGAGGACTCCCGGAATATCGTCGATCCAGGAACTCATCGTGACCGCGCTCCCGCCGACGAGGACGACGACCGTCGGCCGGCCCGTCCCGGCGATCTTGCGGATCAATTCCTCCTGGCGTCCCGGAAGGTTTAAATGGGCCCGGTCCCGAAATTCACCTTCTTCGATTCCCACAACCACGATCGCCGCCTCGCTTCGGGCCGCCGCGGAGACGGCCTCGGCCATCAGCCGGTCGCCGTCGCCCGGGATCCCATAGTCCCAGACCAAGGAGAACCAGGCGTTGCCCTCGGGCTCCCGGTATTCGATTCGCAGGCCGTATTCCCGGTCCTTGACGAAATCGACCTCTGCGGTCACGACCCGGCGTGACCGTTTCCCCCAATTGTCGATGAGCAGGCGGCCGCCCAGATAGAGACGCCAGCCGTCGTTTCCATCCACGCCGATTCGAACCCGGCCGGTCTTCGGGGCCCGGAGTCGCCCCGTCCATCGGACGGAATAGAAATCGAACGGCAGTCTTTCCGGATCGGGGGAGAAGAGCGTCCATTGGAAGCGGACATGGGGATCGGTCCGGATGAAAGCCGGCGTCCCGGCAAGCGAGGCGTTGTCGAAATATTCGCCCCGCAATCCCGACTGCGTTTGTCCCGCTGCTTCATGAAAGAGGGCTTCGGTCGGCACAGGGACGAACGCCGTTTCCACCCGACGGCAGCCCGGCGCATAACGGGCCTCCGCCTTCGGCCCAAGCCGAGCCCGGATTCCTTCGAGGATGCTGATTTTTTTGTTCCCCGGGCCGCTGTAACCGCCCAGCCGGGCCTCGGCCGCGTCCGGCCCGATGACGGCGACCCTCTTGATATCCGGCCGCAAAGGGAGAATGTCGTTTTCGTTTTTCAGCAGGACAATCGATTCCCGGGCTGCTTGGAGAGCCAGTTCGCGGTGGGCGGGAGATCCGTTTTCCCGGTCCGCCCCGGCCGGGTCGACATACGGATTTTCAAACAAGCCGAGCTCAAATTTGGCCCGAAGGACCCGGGCCACGGCCCGGTCGATGATGTCCGGGTCGATTCGGCCGTCACAAAACGGGGGCGAAAACAGCATTTCGTGATCCAGTTGGGTTTGGAAGATGACGTCGAGGCCTGAGTTCACTGCCCGGGCTGCGGCTTCGGCGTAATCGGCGGCGGTAAAATGGAGGACATTGGCTCCGCCGACTGACGCGGCGTCGGAGATGATGAATCCCCGAAAGCCCCATTCTCCCTTGACCAGCCGGTTGAGCATCCAGTCCTGGGCCGAGGCCGGGCTCCCGTCGACCGAGTTGTAAGAAGTCATGACTGATCGGGCTCCGCCCGTTTTGAGGCAGGCCTCGAACGGCGGCAGAAAAAATTCCCGCAGATGCCGCTCGTTCCAGTGGATCGGGTAGCTGTCCCGGCCGCCGGCCCCGACATTGGCCAGGAGGTGCTTGGGAGTGGCGATCACCCCGGCTTTTTCGAATTCGGAGACAAAGGCGGTTCCCATCTCGGCCGAAAGGAACGGGTCCTCGCCGTAGGTTTCCTCGACCCGCCCCCACCGGACGTCGTCGGCCAGATTGATGACGGGGGAGAGGACCTGGCGGATGCCCCGGCTTCGGGTTTCCCGGGCGACGGCCGAGGCAACCCGCCGCATCAATCCGGTATCGAAGGTCGCGGCCAGGCCGATCGACTGGGGAAAGGCCGTGGCCCCGGGATGGACGAGCCCATGGAGAGCTTCCTCGAAGGGAATGATGGGGATTTTCAAGCGGCTTTTCTCGAGAAAGAAGCGCTGGATTTCGTTGATCTTCCTGGAGGTTTCGAAAGCCGCTCCCCCGGCCTCCTGCTTCAGCATCTGTCCGGAGGGATCGACGGTCGCTCCGGCCGCGCCGACCTGGAGGCCGAATATCCCGGCTGAAAGCCTATCCTCCCCGAGGTCGAGCGAGCCCGGAATCATAAACAACTGGCGGAACTTTTCCTCGGGCGTCATCCGGGAAATCAGTCCGGCGATCCGGTCTTCCAAGAGCCCTTCGGGCCCCGCTTCCCGGCGGCCGCAGGCGGGGAGAAGGAAAACGGCGAGAGCCAAGGCGGCGGCTGTTTTTCTCATGCGCTTATTACTCCGGGCCGTCGTTCCGGCCGGCCCGATGTTATGTCTCCGCCGCAAAGGCTGTCAAGGGAAGGTGAGCCGGCTGGGATTTTCTCACCCCCCGTCAACGGGAGACGGAGCGAAAATCAATATAAGCGTCCAGGCGGACAAGGCCGATGCAGACGATGGTGCGCGAGCCGGGCCGGCCGGTCCTCACCCCCGGCGGCTAGTCCACCCCCGGCAAAATTCACCCCCGGCATTCACCGCGGGGAGGCATTGGGAGGCGGTTCCGGCCCGTGATATCATGCGCCGGGAACAGAAAAGGAACGGATCCGTTATCGTCCGGGAGGACAACATGGACCCACGCAGATCCGCGTTATGTCTGGCCGTCGGCCTCATTCTTTCCGCGGGGGCCGCCGCCGCCCAGCCGCTCAACATCTCCAACTCGCCGGGCATCCCCTCGGGGGAGCCGCAGATCGCGGCCGATTCCCTGGGCAATGCCCATGCCGTCTGGGTCGAGTTCACCGGGATCAACCAGATGGGTCATCCTTGCGGCGACGTGTACTACGTCATGGGCGACCTCGGCGCGCTCCAGCTCGGAACGCCGGTCAAGGTCAGCGCATCGGGAGCCGTGTTCAGCGACAACCAGGAGAGCGTTTCGGTCGCCGTCGACGGCGGCAACCGGGTCTACATCGTCTGGGTCGAATGGGGCCAGGTCGTCCTCCGCATCAAGGACGGCGGCGCCTGGGGCAATCCCATCGTGATCGATTCGGGAAAGCTCTATGAAACTCCCCGGATCGCGGTGTCCGCCGAAGGCGATATTTATCTCATCTACAGAAACAACGAATTTCATGTCTGCGCCCGGTC
>JAFGEN010000047.1 GCA_016931595.1 Candidatus Aminicenantota bacterium
AGCGGCGTGCCCGTGGCCATCGGCAACCTCGAGCGCTTTGTCGCCGATTATGAACGGGCCTCAGGCTGTGTCGCCCTGCCGGACATTCCGCCGCCGACGGGGCGGAAAGCGGCGGTTATCGGGGCCGGACCGGCCGGCTTGACCGCCGCCGGAGAGTTGGCCAAGAAAGGCCACGCGGTCACCATCTTTGAAGCCCTCCACGAGCCGGGCGGCGTTTTAATTTACGGCATCCCCGAGTTCCGTCTGCCCAAGGCCATCCTCAAGGCCGAGGTCGAATACCTCAAGCGATTGGGCGTGGAAATCCGGTACAACTTCGTTGTCGGGAAAACGGCCTCGTTCGAAGACCTGAAAGCCCGCGGTTACGAAGCCTTCTTCATCGGGACGGGCGCCGGCCTGCCGAATTTCATGAAAATCCCCGGGGAGAACCTGGTCGGCGTCTATTCGGCCAACGAATACCTGACCCGGGTCAACTTGATGCGGGCATACGATTTCCCCAACTATGACACCCCGGTTTTCCGGGCGAAGAACGCCGCGGTGATCGGCGGCGGCAACGTGGCCATGGACGGGGTCAGGACGGCCCGGCGGCTGGGGGCCGAGCGGGCGATGATCATCTACCGCCGATCCCGCCATGAGATGCCGGCCAGGGAGGAAGAGGTCGCCCACGCCGAGGAGGAGGGCATCGAGTTCCATTTGTTGACCGTCCCGGTCCGCTATGACGGCGACGAATACGGGCGGCTGAAATCGATGACCTGCCTGCGGATGGAGCTGGGCGAACCGGACTCATCGGGCCGTAGGCGTCCGGTCCCGGTGCCGGGCTCGGAATTCACCACCCCGATCGACCTGGCCGTCGTGGCCATCGGCCAGAGCCCCAACCCGCTGCTCCTGGAGACGATGCCCGGCCTCAAGGTCGGCAAGTGGGGGACGATCGAAGTCGATCAGGCGACCATGGCCACGAGCCTTCCGGGGGTTTACGCAGGAGGGGACATCACCCGGGGCGGAGCCACGGTCATTCTGGCCATGGGCGATGCCCGGACGGCGGCCGCCTCGATGGACGCCTATTTGAACGCGTTGTGAGGTTCGGCCCGGTTTTACCTGATCCCGGATTCCTTCCAGGCCGAAAGCAGCAATTTCCCCGTCTCATTCAGTTCGCCCGGCACCATCCGGAAACAGGCCGTGTTTCGAAGAATCCCGGCGGTGTGAAACAGGGCGGACCCCGGCTTTTCGGTCAGGACGGGATGAGAGCGGTCGTAGATATGACTCAACCAGAGCGGAGCGGCCTTGGCCGGGGTGAGTCGCTCCAGCCGGGGCGGATTTGAGAAATCGACCGCCGGGAGCTCGGACAGGGCTGTTTCCAGGATCAGGTCGCGCAGGCCGAGGACCTTGCGGACGAGCCGGCCCTGGGCGACGATGTCTCCGCTATAGGGGAGGATGACTTCGCCGTAGGACGAGCCGGGATAGCGTTCGACCCGGGTTGAACCCTCCGGCAGGCGCTTGGCGACTTCATCGATCCACTCCTTGCGGGTGCGGATAATCAGTTCCGCCCGGGGCTCTGTGGTGAAGACGGGGTCCAAGAGGATAAGGCACCGAGGACGGACGGGTTTACGCCCGACAGGCCGGCCGAGGGAGGCGACGGGGCGGACCGTCTTTTTTCCGTGAGGATCGGTCCCCGAGGCAACCCGGAGGGCTCGGGGAAAGGGATGGACGTGGTTGATCTCGAACTCCACCGGGCAGAATTCGTCCGAGAAAAACGAGAATCCGGACCGAACGGCTTTCATGGTCAGGGTTGTTTTTCCCGAGCCGGGAGGGCCGGAAATGATCAGGGCGGCGCCTTCCCGGGCGGAGACGCCGCCGTGGAAAAAGAGAAATTCCTCGCAGGCCTTGAAAATCTCCCTGAGGACCATAGGATAGAAGTAGGGGATGTCGGAGAAGCTGATTTCTTCGCGGAACACGCCGTTGAGATAGACATCGACCGCCCCCCCCAGCTTTTCCCGGAAAGCGAAATCGAGGTTGGGCTTCCGGTTTTTATGTTGAACAGCGGCGAACGCGGCGAAATCGAGGTCGAATTCCCGAAGGAACTTATCCCGGTCGGCCCGGAGGACGAGGTCGAGGCCGAGGATGTGGTAGCACTTCTCAATTCCGGGCATTGGAGGTTCCGTTCGGCGCGAAATATTACAGGTATTGCCGGGATTGTCAAATCGGGGAGCGGTTGCTCTTCGGCCCCGGCCGGAGTAAAATCGGCAGCCGGCCCACGCGCCGGCGGATCACGCATGCAACAACAAGACCTCATCCCGGCCGAGCCCGGCCGGATCGGCACCGACGAGTCGGGCAAGGGCGATTACTTCGGACCCTTGGTCATCGCCGGCTTTTACTGCCCTCCCGACCAGGAGAACGTCCTTCGGGAGCTCGGCGTTCGGGACAGCAAACTCATCAGCGACAACCGCTGCCGGGAAATTGCCGAGACGCTGGTGCGCGGGTATCCCCATTCGATCGTGGCCATCGGCCCGGAAAAATACAACGAACTTTACGACAAGTTCCGCAACCTGAACAAGCTCCTGGCCTGGGGGCACGCCCGGGTCATCGAGAACATCCTGGAAAAGATGGATTGCCGGCAGGCCGTGACCGACCGCTTCGGCGACGAACGGTTCGTGAACAACGCCCTGCTGGCCCGGGGAAAGACGATTTCCCTCATCCAGAAAGTCCGGGGGGAATCCGACCCGGCCGTGGCCGCCGCCTCGATCCTGGCCCGGGCGGAATTCCTCAAGAA
>JAFGEN010000299.1 GCA_016931595.1 Candidatus Aminicenantota bacterium
GAAAGGGATCGGCCGGGCGCGCCGAAAACGAGGAATACGATGAAAATAAAAATCGCGATTCTGGCCATGATCCTATCCGCGTTCGCAGGGGCTCCGACCTCCGGCCAGGTCCAATCCCAGGTCCAGCAGCACGAATCGGTCGTCGTCAACATCGAGGTTCCAGTCCGGGTTTTCAAGAAAAACGCTTTCGTCGAGGGCTTGACCCTTCAGGACTTCGAGGTTTATGAAAACGGGATCCGGCAGGAGATAGAAGCCGTTTACCTGATCCGGAACAAGCAGGTTCTCAGGGAGGAAAAAACCGCCGGTGCCGCGCCTCCGCCGCCTGTCAGCGAACGGCATTTTATCCTCTACCTGGACCTGAAGGAGTACATGTCCAAGGCCGGCGACGCCCTGGATTATTTCTTCAACAACGTCCTCTCGCCCGGCGACTCGCTCTCCGTCATCACCCCCGCCAAATCCTACCGTTTCAAAGCCCAGGCCCTCGAGCGGATGAAGCCTCAAGAGATCTCCGACTCCCTCAAGGCAAAGTTAAAGAAAGACATCCAAACGGGTAACTCTTCTTACCGGACGCTGATGCGGGACTTCTACCGGCTCGAGGAAGAGGAATACCCCCCCGAGATGATGGAGCTCAAGCAAATGCGTCTTTTTGACCAAGCCCTCCAGATTCGGGATTTAACGGCTATAGGTGAAAAGCAGGTTCTGTCATTCGCCGAGGACCTCAAGTCCCTGAACGGTGAAAAGCATGTCTTCCTCATTCTTCAGAAGGATGTCCTGCCCGACCACGGCTTCTCCTGGGAGCAACAGATGGAGTTGCTCAAGTCGGCCAATTTCGACGTCGAGAAGATCAATCGGGTTTTTTCGGACGCTTCCATCACCGTTCACTTCCTTTATATCACCAAGATACCCGCATTCGCCGTCAAGGGCGAAAACGTGGGACGGCGCTCGAACTCATTTTCCCAGCAGGATCTCTCCTCGGACGTCTATTCCGTCTTCAAGGATATGGCCAAGGCGACCGGCGGACTGACCGAAAGCACGAACAATCCCGACTTCGCCATGAGGCACGCGGCCGAAGCATCGAACAACTACTATCTCCTCTGCTACCGTCCGCTGAACTACAAGGCCGACGGGCAGTTCAAAAAGATCGAGGTTCGGGTCAAGGGCGGCGGCGTCGACGTCACCCACCGGATGGGCTATATCGCCGATTGAAAGCAAACGAGACCTGACCCCCTTGCTTGCTTTATAATACGCCCGATGGCGGGTCAAAGTGCGAAAATCGAAACGAAAGCAACGGTCGACGTCTCGCCGTATGTCGGATTCTGCGGCGGAGTCAACCGGACGATCAAGATCATCGAGAAACTCCGGGTCGAGCGCCCGAAGGCGAACATCTACCTCCTGGGCAAAATCGTCCATAACGAGATCGTCCTGGCCCGGTTGAAGCGCCGCGGTTTCAAGACGATCGAGGACCACCGCTTGGCCCGGGACGGCATCCTGATCGTACAGAGCCACGGCATCCCGGCCGCCCGTCTAGAAGAAATCAAGGCCTCGGGCATCGAATACGTCGACACGACCTGCCCCATGGTCAAGGACATCCAGGCCAGGGCCCGAAGTCTCCACAAGGACGGGTTCCGGGTCGTCATCATCGGCAACCGCCGGCACGAGGAGGTCCAGGGGATCGCCGGCCAGGTCCCAGACGCCCTGATCGTCGGCTCCCCGGCCGAGGTCGAGCCGGCCGTGTTCAAGGCTGTTTCCCAAGCCGGAATCGTGGTCCAATCGACCTTCATCCGGGCCGAGGCCGAACGGATTCTAAAGAAAATCCGCCGGTTCACGCCCGTCGTCCGCTTCGAGAACACAATCTGCAAGCCGACGTCAGACCGACAGAAGGACGCCCGGGTCCAGGCCGCCCGCCACGACGCCATCGTCGTCATCGGATCGCCGACAAGCGCCAACACTCGGAATCTCATGTCGATCGCCGGCGCCCGAAACCGCCGGACGTTCCTGGTCAGCCGGCCTGAGGACGTGGACAATCTGAAGCCGGGGCGCAGCCGGACGTTCTACGTCCTCTCGGGCGCAAGCACCCCGATGGATGTCATCGAAAAAACAGTATCCCGGCTGCGGCGGCGGCTGTCCAAGGAGGACCGATGACCGAGGCCTTGCTCAACAGGGAACTGGAAAAAAGCCGGAACGACATCGAATCCTTTTTCGAGGATTTTTTCCGGTCCCAAGCCCCCGGTCTGGCTGCGGTCAATTCCTGGGGCGCCGATTTCATCAAGCGGATCCGGCCCTTTGCGACCGGAGGAAAAATGATCCGGGGTTGTCTCGTCCGGTTGGCCCTGGACGGATACGGCGCCGTTCCGGGACGCGGAATCGGCCCCCGGGCCGCCCGGCGCGACGCGGTCAAGGCCGGCGCCGCCTTGGAGCTTTTTCATTCCGCGTTCCTGATCCACGACGACATCATGGACGACGACCCGTTCCGGAGAGGGAAACCGAGTCTCCATGTCCAATACGCGGCCATGGCCGGCCGAAAAGGACATCCCGACGCCGCAGGCTTCGGCCGGGCGGCGGCCCTGTGCGCCGGCGACGTGTTGATCTTTCTCGGCCTGGAAATCCTCGCCTCCCTGGAGTCGCCGGCCCCGGTCAAAACACGAATTCTCGGCCTTTTCGGACGGGAGTTGGCCGCGGTCGGTCCGGCCCAGGTCCAGGATGTCTATTCCGGAAAAGTCAGCCGGGCCTCCTCCAGAGAAGAGATCTTCCGCCTCTACACTTATAAAACCGCCCGCTATACGTATTTCCTGCCTCTTGCGGCCGGAGCGCTCCTGGCCGGGGCCGGACCGGCCGCCCTCCGCGATCTCGAACGCATCGGCGTCGACCTGGGCTTGGTCTTCCAGGTCAAAGACGATGAACTGGGCCAGTTCGGCGACCCCGCGGCCACGGGAAAACCCGTCGGTTCGGACATCGGCGAGGGGAAAAAGACCCTCTACTACCTTTACCTCTGCCAAGCCCTCGGGCCGAAGGCCGCCGCCCTTTATGGAAAGAAGCGCCCGACCGCCCGGGAAATCCATCGCCTCAACTCCCTGATCCGGAGGCTTGGGATCCCGGAAACAATCGAACAGGACCTCGGCCGGATCGCCGGCCGCTGCGCCCAGCGCATTCGCCGGGCTTCCCTCCCGGCAGGCTTCAAGGATGCCCTCAAGGCCCTCCTCGAAACGAGTCTCAAGCGGACGTTCTGACTTTCCCGGTATTCGGGTTATAATATCCATGGGAGAGATATCATGAAGGAAATGACTTACATTTGTCCCGCCTGCCACACCAAGACCACGGTCAATGATTCGGCCCCCGTCCCTGTCTGCTGCGGAACCGAAATGATCCTCGAGCCGCTTCCCGTCTGCACGACTCCCGTCTCGGCCGAATCGTCGCGATCGTCCGAGGCGGAAAGCCCCTGCGCCGACGGGACCACGCCCCGGAAATCCTGACGATCGGCATGTCGCCGCGTTTCGACATCGCCGTAGTCGGGGGCGGCGCGGCCGGTCTCGCCGCGGCGATTGCCGCGGCCCGGGAGGGGAAGGCGACGGCAATCGTCGACCGGATGCCCCGTCTCGGGAAAAAAATCCTTGTCACCGGAGGCGGCCGCTGCAACCTCGGCCGTGAGCGGCTGGAGGCCGGCCTCTTTTCCTCGACCGATCCTTCCCTCGTCGCCTCGGTCTTTGAACGCTTCGGGACGCGGGAGATCACCCGCTTTTTCGAGCAGCTGGGCCTTCGGATCGTGTCCGACGGGGGGAGGCTTTACCCGGCGACCAACCAGGCCGCTTCGGTCTTGAAAGTCCTCGAGCTTGAGGTCCGACGTCAGCGCATCGAAGTCTTCACCGGCTTCGAAGCGGCGGCCATAGAACCGGCCGGCCGCACGTTCGTCCTCCCCTCGGTCGACGGGCGGAAGATCGAAGCCCGGGCGGTCATCCTGGCCGGAGGCGGGCGGTCCTATCCCGCCCTGGGAGCTGACGGCAGCGCCTTCGCCCTAGCCCGGGCCCTGGGCCATCGATTGATCGAGCCCGTCCCAAGCTGCGTCCCCCTGCTGGTGCGCGACCGGATGTGCCATTTCCTCCAGGGTCAAAAGATCAGGGCCGGGGCCGAGGCCTGGGTCGAAGGACGGGCTGTTTCCAGGGCCGACGGGGACCTGCTCTTCACCGCCTACGGGCTTTCGGGCACGGCCGTCCTGGACGTCAGCACCGAAATCTCCGTCGCCCTGAACCGGGATAAAAAAAGAAGGGTGGAAATCCGCCTGGACCTGGTTCCGGCAATGGGACGGGACGAGTTGAACATGGAGATCCTCCGCCGACTGAACGACGGGTGGGCGGAGGCCGACCTGGTCTCCGGGCTGCTTCCCGAGAAGTTCGGGAAGACCGTCGCCGGATGGATCCCGCCCGGCTCCCGGACGGAGGAACGAATCGCGGCCGCTCTGGCCGAAGCCCTCAAGAATCAGCGCCTCCAGGTCCAAGGGACGCGCGGCTGGAACGAAGCCGAATTCACCAGCGGCGGCCTGGATGCCGGGGAGATCGAATCGGAACGGCTGGAATCGAAAATCATCCCCAGGCTTTTCCTGGCGGGGGAAATCTGCGACGTCCAGGGGCCTCGCGGCGGCTTCAACCTCTCCTGGGCCTGGGCCTCGGGAACCCTGGCCGGGCGGGGCGCGGCATCAGGCTTTGCCTAATACCAAAGCCAGCAAGGCCATCCGGACGTACAGCCCGTATTCCATCTGGCGGAAATAGGCGGCCCGCGGGTCGTCGTCGAAATCCATGCTGATTTCATTAACCCGAGGCAGGGGATGGAGAACGATCATCTTCTCCTTGGCCGCTTTCATCACCTTGGGATTGACGACGAAGGCGTTCTTCACTTTTTCGTAGACCCCGGGATCCTCGAATCGTTCTTTTTGGACCCGGGTCACGTAAAGGACATCGGTTTTCGGCAGGACTTTCTCAAGGCTCATGGGCTCGGACTGGGGAATTCCCTTGCCCGCGACTTCGTCCATGACGTCGCGGGGCATGCGGAGGATTTCGGGCGAGACATAATTCAGCTTGATTCCATCGAATTGGGTCAGGAGCCGGGCCAGGGAGTGGACCGTCCGGCCGTACTTCAAGTCGCCGAGCATTGTCACCGTCAGGTTGTCCAGGCGGCCCATCTCCTCGCGGATGGTGAAGGTGTCGAGAAGAGCCTGGGTCGGATGCTCACCCACCCCGTCGCCGGCATTGATGACGGGCTTGCCGGCATGGCGGGCGGCCAGGGCGGCCGAGCCGACCTCGGGATGGCGGAGAACGATCACGTCGGCGTAGCAGCCGAGAGTCCGGACGGTGTCTGGGAGGCTTTCGCCCTTGGCCACCGAGGAGAATTTAACCTCGCTGATGGGGATGACCGCCCCGCCCAGTCTCTGCATGGCGGCCATGAAGGAGGAAGAGGTCCTGGTGGAAGGCTCATAGAAAAGGTTGGCCAGGATCTTGCCCTTCATCAGGTCAAAGGTCCCGACCCGTTCGACCATCGTCCGCATTTCGTGGGCGACGCTGAAAATGTATTCGAGGTCGTCCCGACTGAACTGCTTGACCGAAAGGATGTTTTTCCCGTACCAGGGCGCGGTTTGCCGGTCGCCGAAGGGAAGGTGCGGATTCTTGGATTTTGTCGGCATGGGGCCTCCTCTTTCGCGGCTCACGATAGCGCGGAACGAGGGTTCATGTCAAAGAAAATCCGCGTCGCGGGAAGCCGTCCTTCCGCCTCAATCCCCGGGGATGATCGGGTCGTCCTCGGAGCTTTCGCTCGGAATGATTTCCTCTTCGGCCGGGGCCTCGACGTCGCCGAAGGGTTGATCGGGCTTTCCGGCCAGTTTCTTTTTCCGCTTTTCCTCCCGCTTCCGCAAGCGGTCGAGTTCCTTGCTTCGCTTGGCGCTCTTATAAGCCCGTTTTGATTTCGCCATGCCTCCTCCTAATCGCGTTCATCATACCATATTCTGAAGGATTCAGAACCTGCCGATTTCTCCAGTTTAGGCTCGGTCGGGCAGGCCTCCGGCCCTTGAGGCATAAGGAACAATAAAATGAAAAAAAGGGGCGGTTCAGAGAACCGCCCCGCTTGTCCTTACGGACGTCCGGCCCCAGGAAGGGCCGGGAATCAGAGATAAAAATCGACCGGATCAGAAGCGCCGGCCGCCGCCGAAGCCGCCGCGCCCGCCGCCGCCGCCGCCGCTTGTGCGGGGACGATCGGTCCGGGGCTTGGCCTCATTGACGGTCATCGTCCGGCCCTTGAGCTCTTTGCCGTTGAGTGCGGCAATGGCCTTCTCGGCCTCTTCTTTCGTCGGCATTTCGACGAAACCGAATCCCCGGGATTCGCCCGAGAATTTGTCCTTGATGATTGAAGACGTCGAGACCTGGCCGTAAGCGGAGAACGCTTCGCGGAGCTCGGTTTCCGTCACGCTGAAGGAAAGGTTGCCAACATAGATGTTCATACTCGTCTCCTTTGACGAGGGATCCTCCGGGATGGCGGCCCGGCGGTCCCGAATAATTGTTCGAATAAAGGAGAGGAGTATCCAGCCGAACAGGGCCCGTGCCCCTTCCTTTTTTCGACGCGTATATCATAGATGGTTTTTAAAAAAAAGCAAGCGAAATCTTTATCGGGAGGAAACAGCGGCAATGACGGCCGCCCCGAAGCCCGACCCGTCCGGGACGGGATTCAACCGGAGACCGCCGGCCCGGGCTCCGAGAAGCTCCCGGACCGTCTCTTCCATTCGGCCTCGGAAGCCCGAATATTTCTGATACAGGCTCCCGTCGACGGCGGCGGCGTGGGCCCTTTCAAGAGCCGGGTCGTTCTTCGTCACGCACGCCACGAGGACCGCCGCGGCCAGGCGGGCGGCTCGGCCGGATACGGCCCGGGCGACTTCCCTGAGGGCCCGGGCGTCGACACCCCCCGCCTCGATCCCCCACGTCTTGAGCCTGGACCGAACCCCCTCTGCCGTCGGAGACGGGTCCTCTTCGATCTCCGAGAGGCGCTCGCTCCCAAATTCCCCGGGCGCGGCGAAGGCCTCGGGCAGCCGGCCGCCGAACAACATCCCGCGGCCGACGAGGTCGGCGATGATCAGGCGGGCCGTCTCACCCAGGTATTTGCCGGAGACCATTTTTTCTTCGGCCTGGAGGCCGGGATTTTCCGACCGGGCGTCGAGAAGGGCATCATAGGGAGTCCGGAGAAGGGCCGCGTCGAAATTACCCGACTCCATGTTGACGATCATGAATTCCCCGGGATAATGGCCGATGGGCTTTCGGAAAGACGAGGTCCGCTCCCGGTAACACATGTTCGTCCCCGTGCCCAGGATGCAGCCGACGTCGCAATCGGGGTCGAGGTACGCCCCGGCCATCAACGTCCCGGTCGTATCGTTGTTCAGGGAAACGACCTTGACGGCGGCGATCCCTTCGGCGGCCAAGGCCCGGTTTAAAAGATCGACGACATCCCGGCCGACGACTCCCTCGGCCGTCCAGCCCTTGGTCCAACCGATCAGTTCGCCCCGGTCGATGGACGATTGCCGGATGGCGAAGGAAAACGTGAAGCCCATGTTCCACGGCCCGGTCCGGCCCTGTCCTTGAAGAAACCGGCCGATGAACCGGGCGATGGCGCCGAAAAGAACCGGACCATCGGTCGAAATGTCCCGCCGGCTCAACCGGAAATGATCCGATAGGAACCGGGGCACCGTCCGGTCGCCGGGCAGGTCCACCCTGATGATCCGGACATTGGTCCCGCCCAGATCCAGGGCCAGGAAGGGACCTTTCTCCCGTCCGGTCGGGAGGTCGATATACGTCGGCAACATCTTCAGTGAACCCGGTTCACCGGCCAGGCCGCGGCGCATCTCCTCCTGAAAGGACAGGATGACGTTCCGCAGGCGGCTCTCTGAAATAGTCAAGATTTTCCGCATCCGGTCCAGGGCCGGCTCGAGGGCGATGGGATTGGACATCTCGGGTGTTATTATACCCCGGTCCGCCGGAACGCGCGAATCGGCGGACTGTGGCTTTCTTGGGCTGAGGGTTGATTATCGACGTCATTCGGGGTATATTGGCCGCCGCGGTCAATTCTATATGAAAGGAAGGATATGATGGCCAAAAAGCCCCTGACCAAAGCCCAGATCGTCGCCCACTTCGCCGAGAAGTTCGAAATGCCCCGGAAAACCGCGGGCGCGGTTCTTGAGGAAGTCGTCAACCTGGCGATCGCCGAAACGAAAAAAGCCGGAAGCTTCACCCTCCCCGGCCTCGGCAAGCTCGTCCTGATGAAGCGGAACGCCCGCATCGGCCGCAATCCGGCCACCGGCGCCACGATCAACATCCCGGCCAAAACCGTCGTCAAAATGCGGATCGCCAAGACGGCCAAGGACGCGATCGTCCCCCCCAAGAAATAACGGTTTCAAGCGTCTCTGACGAACAGGGAGCCTGAAGAAACCGGGCTTTCCCTGAACCCGTTCCCCGAGTGTCCTCACCGGAAGGATATCCGGGGAACGGTTTTTTTTTGCTTTCGCCGGCTATTTCGCCTCGGCGGAAGGTTCCCGGAAGGTGATGATGAACGCCGTCCCGCCGCTCCGGTCCAGGTCGATCACGCCCCGGACCTGGCTGACCAGGAGGTTGACGATCTTGAGCCCGAAGCTTTCGGCCTTCCGAAAATCCAGGCCGCCCTGGAATCCAACGCCGTCGTCGGCGACCCGCAAAATGACTTCCCCGCCGGCGCCCCGGCGGAGCCGGATCTTGATCAAGCCCTTCCGGCCGTCGGGAAAAGCATGTTTGATGGCGTTGGAGATCAATTCATTGATAATCAACCCGAAGGGGACGGCCGTGTTGATTTCCAGGGAAATGGGTTCGAGGTCTGTTTCCAGCCGGACCTGCTCCGCATCAACCAGGTGAACCTGGAAGAGATGAACGATCAGGCTCTGGATGTATTCGGGAAGGTCGATCCTCGATAGGTCGCTCGACTGGTACAGCCGCTCGTGAACCAGGCTCATCGACCGGATCCGGGCCTGCCCCTCCCGAAGGATTTCGCGGCACTCGGCGTTCTGGGTATGGCGCGACTGGATGCTGAACAGGCTGGAAATGACCTGCATGTTGTTCTTGACCCGATGGTGGATCTCCTGAAGCAGCACGTCCTTTTCCCGAAGGCTCGCCCGAAGGTTCTTTTCCATGAGCGTTCGGTCGGTGATGTCGATGGTGAAGCCGGCCAAGGACCGCTTGCCCTCGATGAGGATCGGGAACTTGATCGTCGTATAGTGCCGGCCTCCGATTTCCTCATCGCTCTCGATCCTGCTTCCCGTCCGGAGGACCTGGAAATCGTCCTCGATCATCTTCCCCGCCGTCTCGGCGGGGTAAAAGTCCTCCATTCCCTTGCCCAGCATATCGTCCAACGGCAGACCCAGCATCTTTTCAAAGTTGTCGCTCAGGCGCAAGACCCGGTCCTTTTCATCCTTGAAGAAGATATAAACCGGGCTGTTTTTCATCAATTGACGGAAGATGCCTTCACTTTCCCGAAGGGCCTCTTCGGTCCGAATCTGGTCACCGACATCGCTGAACGACCAGACCCGGCCGCGGTGGTTTGTTCCTACGAGCAGGGGGCGGGACACGCGGTCGAACACCCTTCCGTCCTTGAAATGAATTGTGTCGAAATCCTCCTCGGTCGAAGCGCTGAGGGCGGCCACCTTGGCCAGGAATCCGTCCGGGTCGGTCAGTTGGTCCCGGATAGAACCGAGAAGGGCGGCGTCGGACTGAGTGGTAATCACATCAGGAGGGATCTGCCACATTTCAACGAATCGTTCGTTATAGTATAAGACCCGGCCGTCACGGTCGACGGCCAAAACCCCGTCGGCCGTAGACTGGAGGATGGCTTGGAGGGAAGCTTCGCTCGCCGCCAGTGCTTCCAGGTTGCGTTTGTGGGCCAGCCGAAGACGCCATTCACGCAGGACCCGGGGAACAAGGAACGGAAGGGCCGCCAAGATGCAGGGAGAAAGGACGATGAAATCAATAGCTCCCGCACGGAGAACGGCCTCGGCTCTTCCCTCCCCGCCCGGCCCCGAGACGACCAGAATTGGAAACGGTCCGGCTTCGGGCGGCGCCCGAAGGACCGTCAAGGCTTCGCCTCCCGAAAGGTCAGCGTCGAGGATGGCGATGTCCGGCGGCCGGGCGGCCGCCAAGACCCGGAATTCCCCCAAGGATCCGACGGTCTCGATCTCCGCGTTCGACTTCGAATCCCGGAACGCCTCCCGGATCGCGCCGGTCCGGCCCGGATCGTCTTCCCCGAGAAGAATCCTCAGAGGGCCGGCGACATCTCTCCTTTCGGGCGTGGACATTCTGACATGAGGATAAGGCCTTGAACCGGTGATGTCAACCGCCCCCAGAGCCCCACCTCCGTCCCCCCGATGTTCAGTCGGGGTCGGACGAAAAAAATCCCGGCAACATAATCAGGTCAATAGGATCCTCCTCGGGTCTTTCCGGCTCCGGTGTCACTTGAAATGGAAGAGGGCGCCCAGACCGATATGCCCGCCGTCTTTCCAGTTTCCAGACGAACCGCTGCGGTATCGTTCGCTGACATACCGGACAACGATTCCCCATTGCTTCAAGCGGTATTCGGCTTCCAGGATCAGGCCCATCGAGCTTTCCAGGTCCAGGGACCCGAAGTAGGAGAATGCGTCCGATCCCTTGAGGACGGCCCCGACGGCTTTGCGCACACCGGCTCCGAAACTCAATCGATCGGTCGCCCGAAAAAAGACCATGATCTCCAAGGGAAAGCGGGAAAAAGCGACGGTCCCTTCCTTGTCTGAATTGGTCCTCGCCGACAACCCTCCATAATGTATCCCCAGACTGCCGCGGAGGAAGACATTCGGAGCGATGTCGTAGATGATGCCGCCCTTGATATCAAGTAGGGTTCCCGCTTTCAGCGTCTGTTCCGTATCATCGCGCATGTACATTTTAACCAGGGTGTCTCCGCCGATTGTCATGTTCGACCCAAGGAAAAATCGGACCGGTTTCGAGGCCGGGGATGACACCTGGGGATCCGTTTGGGCCGGCAGAATCGCGGCCGTCGACATCAGGCCCGCGACGGCCAACATGGTGACCCAGGCCGCCTTTCGTTCTCGTCTCATTTGTCCATACTCCTTCTTCGTCGGATTTTGCGGAAAACCGCAGACAGGAGGGAAAGCGATTTTCGTGCCAAATGCTTCCGAAGGGAGAAGAACGGTTTTATGGAGGGACAATCCGTCCGGGGCTCGGACCGGAAAATGATCTTCGACACCGCGGCCCGGCCGCAATTGAACGAGAAGACAATATCGATTCGTCCGGCCCGATAAGTCCAACACTCGCCCTCCCAGCCGATTTCACGCCGTTCCGGTTCACCGGCAAAATCCCGGACCTCTTCCGGCGCCATTCCCATGGATATCAGGCAGAAAAGGTTTTCCGCTCGATCGGCATTCCCCTCCTTCATCTGATGAATCGCCATCCTCCCCCCGTCAAACCCGTATTACTCTCAGGCGAGGAGTCCCGGTACGACAAGCCCGTCGACACCCTTGGCGCCTCATTTCAGAAGCCGCATTGCCTTTTTGATCCCTTCCTCGTCTTGTGAACCGTACAGGTTTTATGCCAGAACAGCGGCTGGGAGCGTTCAGATAGTTAAAATGTCGGAAAGGCGAAAACCAGCCGTCTTTGTTTCGATTTCTTCGGCCGGTTAATCTGGACAACCATGAACTTTTTATGAATAATCGTTCACTGTGAACCGGATTTCCATCATTATCGGGAGCGGGGAGAAGAGACGTGTATTATCTGCTTTATCAAAAGGACGGACTGATCAAGAAATATCCTCTCGATAAACCCGAAATCAGCATCGGGCGGGGGCGGGACAACAACATCATCCTTACGGAAAAGGCTGTATCCAAGAGACATTGCCTGGTTCGGCCCCTGGGGGGAGAGTTGGCCGTTATCGACCTCGATTCCCGCAACGGCACGTTCGTGGACGGTTGTTCCATCGGCGAGGCCAGAATCGCCGTCAACCATTCCTTTTGCATCGAAAAAACTCCCTTCTTTCTCAAGAAGGGGGAAGCGGGCGAATTTACCGTCTCCCCCGCCCTGTCCATCCTCTACTCTCTTCCGAATCCCTGCCGCCGTTCCGATAACGACAAGGAACCCGAGACGGATCCGGTCAATAACCGCTTGGACCTGGCCCTGAGGTCCTTGGCCGAAAAATCACTCGTCACCGATTCCCGCGCTCTTTTTCTCAAACGGGCCGGCTCGATCTTGAGCCAGACCTTGACTTCCGGCACCCTGGTGTTTTTCTATGAATGTCAACAGCACATCCTCGTAAACCATCTCCCGTTGAAAACGAGCGACCTGATGGGCTTTGACTTCCGGGCCCTGCCGGCCGAAGCGGATCTGCCGGTCCAGGGACGGATCATTCCCGTTTGGAAATACCGCTCGGAGCTGCCGTCGTCCTCCCATTTTCTTTGCTACTTGAATCCCAAGCCGAAAAGAAGCGAGCTGCCGCCGCCGAGGTTTTTCAAAAACCTTCTCGAGATTATCGAAGTTCATCTCAAACTCACCGCCTCCCCGGAAACGACCCGGGAATCCGGGAGCATCCTTTATCAAGACGACCGGACGACGATCATCGGCGAAAGCCCGGAGTTGAAAACGATCGTCGGCCAGGCCAAACGTTTCGCCTCCCGGGACAGCTTCATCATCATCCTGGGAGAAAGCGGAACCGGCAAGGAATTGTTCGCTCGGATGATCCACCGGCTCTCCGGGCGGAAGAACTTCGTGGCCATCAACTGCGCCGCCATTCCGGCCCCCTTGCTCGAGAGCGAGCTGTTCGGCTACGAAAAAGGCGCGTTCACCGACGCCCGCGAGCGGACCATAGGAAAAATTGAGGCATCCTCGGGTGGAACGCTCGTCCTGGATGAAATCGGAGATATGCCGCCGGAAATCCAGGCCAAATTGCTCCGAGTCATCCAGGAAAAGAGCATCACCCGTCTCGGCGGTCATGAAACCATCCCCGTCGACCTGAGAATCATCGCCATGACCAACCAGGACCTGGCCGAGTTGGTGAAGACCGGAGCTTTCCGCCGGGATCTCTTTTTCCGCCTGCTCGTCCACCAGTTCACCGTGCCGCCATTGCGTCGGCGGGAGGAGGACGTTCCCCTTCTGATCCGCCACTTCTCAGACCTCTATGCCCGGAAAAACGGGGTGACTCCGGCCGGATTTACGAAAGCAGCGGAGGAAGCCCTGGTCCGTTACTCTTGGCCCGGAAACGTCCGCGAGCTCGAAAACGAAATCCGCCGGATTATGGAAACCGTCGACGACGGTGAAATGATCGGCGGACATCACCTCCGGCCCGACGTCATCGACGCCCGCCCCAGGATTCTGACCCCTGAGGCGGGGACCCCTTCTTTGGACAAGCCGTCTTTGACGAAGGACCGGATCCGGGCCTGGGAAAGGCAGGAGGTCGAGGAGCTGTTGAGGAAGAACCTGGGCAACAAATCAAAAACGGCCCGGGAGATGAGCCTCACCTACCGCGGTTTTTTAAAGAAGCTGAAACGGCTGGGCCTCTATTAACGTATCCAGCACGGCGTCGATCGCCTCGAGGTCGGGGCGGGACCGCGGGTCTTTTTTCAGCATGGCCATGATCACCCCGGCCAAAGAGGGGGGGAGCCAGGGGGCCGGGCCGTCGACCGGGGGCGGCGACCATTCGAGGATCGCCTCCATCAGCCGGGGGGGCGGACAATCATGGAAGGGGCGAACTCCTGCCGTCATCTCATAGGCGATCATGCCGAGCGAGTAGATGTCTCCGGCGGGCGACTCGATGTTTTTGATCTGTTCGGGAGCCATGTAGGCCAAGGTGCCGGAATAGTACCCATACTCCGTGTCCGCGGGCTGAAAGGGCGCCGAGGCCACCCCGAAATCAAGGAGCTTTACGGAATCGGGGCGCCCGTCTTTTTCAACCAGCATGATGTTGGCCGGCTTCAAATCGCGATGAACAACGCCCCGCCCGTGGATGTTCCTCAAAACCCCGGTCAATTGCCGAAGGATACGGGCGGCCCGGCCGGCTTCAAACGGACCTTCCCGCCGGAGTTTCTGGGAAATCGTTTCGCCGTCCAGGTATTCCATGACGATGTAAAACGTCCGCTCATGTTCGCCGCGGGCGATCACCCGGACGATCTGGGGATGGCCGAGCATGTCGAGCAGCGCCCCTTCGCGCCGGAACCGGCGAACGTCGATATCCTTCTGAAGGGACTCTCTTTTCAAGACTTTAACGGCCACGGGCGATTTAGAAAAGATCGAATGGGCCCGATACACGACGGAGGTGAGACCATAGCCGATCTCGGCGCCCAGGACATAATGCCCGACCAGACGCTTCCGCCGCCAGAAGGAAAGGAGAAAAACAAATTTCACCGCAAACCGGCCGAGGACGAAGACCGCGGCCAAGACGGACACGACCGCCAAACTGCGAAACCACCATGTCTGGTGAAAGAGGGGCGGAATCGTCAATGGCAGTTCGACTCCGCGCCGGGTCCAGACGCCGTCTCCACTGCAGGCCTGGACCCGGAACCGGTAAGAACCAGGCGGCAGGTTGGTATAGACGGCGGAGCGGTCGCTCCCCGCCTCGGTTTCGAGCCATTGCCGGTCGAAGCCTTCCAGCTTGACCCTGAACCGGACGCGGCCCGGGTTTTGGAAATCCACGGCCGTATACCGGAATTGCAAGCGCCGGACGCCCGCCGCGATGTCGGGTTTCAGAGGGGACAGCGCCCGGTCGTCGGCCGACAGCCCCTCGATAAAGACGGGGATCGGCTCCTGCCGGCCCGTGATTCGGGCTGGGTCGATCATCACCGGACCGCCCATGGTGCAAAACCAGAGCCGGCCGTCCCGGTCCTTCAAGGAAGACTGGGAGCTGGAATTGCCCTCGATGTTTTCCATTCCTTCATCGCGGCCTAAGATCCTGGGATGGAGACGGCCGATTGCTCCGGCCGCTCGGGCAAACAGTTCCTGCTTGTCCAGGCGCAGGATTCCGCACATCGTCGAGAGCCAAAGGAAGCCGTCATCATCCGTCTGAATGGACAGGATGTTTTCATCCGTCAGTCCGTCGGCTCCGCTGAAATGGAATATCTCCCCGCCCCGGCAAAGGAAGAGCCCTCCGCCGTTCGTGGCCCCGAGCCAGATATTCCGGTCCGAATCCTCATGCATGTCGACGATCACCGCCCGCGACAGGCCGCTCTGCGGAAACGCGGGTTGAAAATCCCCCCGGCGATGGATCAAAACGCCCTGGCTGCGGGCGATCCAGAGGGAGCCGTCGGAAACAGCCAATAGATCCCGGTAAGGCTCCCCGGCCGGGAGCATGTTTTTTCTCACGGTGCCGCCGATCCACGCATCCAATCCACGGCCGGAATCCACCCAGACCGTTCCCTCGAGATCCTGGGCGATGGCGAAATATACGGAAATCCCTAATTCCGCTTCCAGGATTTCCATACGATCCGGAGTCTCGGCAAACCGGACAAAGGCATTAAAACCTTCGTCGGTGTTGATTTGTCCCCAGTACCTTCCCTCGCGATCCTGGAAGAGCGTTGTGCAGCCGTCCAGGGCGCTCGGTTTTCCGTTAAAACCCTGCCGGAAAAGACCGCCGCGATAAGACCAGAGAGTGTTTTGGCCCTGGCCGCAATCCTCAAAAACAGCGTAAATATCGCCCGAATGATCCTGAAATATTTTCCGGACGGTCCGGCATCTTCCGGGAGTATCGCCGACAGGGAACGTCAGGATCCTCGGATCAGACAGACGGAAGAGGCCGCGCCGCGTCCCCACCCACAGATTCCCCCCCCGATCCGCGAGCAGGGAATAGACATCAGGGTCGACGAGGGGGCACCTCTCGATGACGGCCTCACGGCCGGCGGGGCAGCAATAAAGGCCTAGATGCTCCCTTCTCCCGAGCCATACGTTCCCGCTCCGGTCCTCGCAAAAAACGAACTCGGCGCAAGAAGAACCGGGCGAATTCAATTGGGCCGTCAGATCAACCCATACCCCGCCGCCGGCGGGCATATAAAACAGGGATTGCCCGGACGCCGCCCAAAGCCGTCCTTGGGAATCGAGGAAAAGCCGGCTCCCCTCGGCCGGGGCGGGCGGGCGGGGTCTTTCGCCGAAGGGCCGCAGATCGCCGGTCGTCATGTCGTAGGAGGCGACGCCCCGGTCGGTCGCCAGAATCCAAAGCCGGCCCAAGGGCACCGCGTCAAAAAGCTCGAGGAAATGGAGTTCCGGCCAGGGACGATAAAGGGAAAGGCCTTGTTCGTCGAAACGCCAAAGACCCCGCCGGCTGGACAAGAGCCAGAGCCGGCCGTCCGGATCCTCGATCATTTTAACCATCTTTTCCGGGCCGGAACCGGAAACCGGAACGGGGCGGGGAGGCCCATCCCGGACGAAAAACAATCCTTTTTCGGTGAAAAACCAGAGCCGTCCCTCCCGGTCCTCCAGCGAAAACACGTCGTAAAAAGTCCCCATCGGGCTGCCGACCGGAACGGAATCGACCACCGCGGGCCGGCCGGGCCGCAGACGCGTATACATGGTGGAGAATATCGAAAGGTCTCCCTGGTTATTTTCCCATAGAAAAAAGGTGTTATCCGAGGCTGGTCTCACCGCCAGGTCGTCGAAAGTCCGGAAGCGATGTCCGTCAAAGCGGGCGATACCGCGGCCTGTGGCCAGCCAAAGAAAGCCGTCCCGGCTCTGAAAGATATTAAAAATAGTGTTTTGGGGCAGGCCGTCTTCCACATTCCAGGAGTCGACGATATAACGATCGAGCGGCACAACAGGTTCGTCCGCCCGTAAGGCGAGCGGCCCCAGCATGCCCATCGTCAGAACAAAACAGAGCGTCTTCCTCATAACAAGCTTCTACTGCTCACCGCCGATCACGGCAAAGCCCCGGCATTTCTGATCCTCGCGATGGGGGGAGTCGGCGCCCGGCGGCGGGTCAAGCGGATTTCTTCAAGACATTCAAGATTTTTTCGACATCGGAGACCGCATTGTTGATATAGAACGAGACACGAATGCAGTTCAGGCCGTTTTCGTTGACGGGCCTGACCCTAATGCGGGCCTCCCCCATCCGCCTGATGACGTCCTGGTAATCGCGCCCGGAGATCCTGAAGCTGATCATGGGTGAGCGGTAAGCCGCCTCCTCGGGAGAAACGCTTTCCGCTCCGGGAATGTCCCGAAGCCCGGCATAAAACGCCTCAGCCAGGCCGCGGCCGTAGGCCTGGACCCGGTCGAGGCCGATGTCCTCGATGAAATCGACCGCCGTCCCCAGGGCGAAAAAGAGAGCTTCGTTCTGCGTCCCGTATTCAAACCTGCCCGCGTTGGGCTTGGGGACGATTTCTCCCGCGGCCATGTCGGTCCTCTCGGCCGACCCGGCCCCCACGGTCAGAGGCTGAAGGATATCGAGCATGTCCTTCCGCACATAAAGAAAACCGGTCCTCTTGGGAGCCATCATCCACTTGTGGCAGCTGGCCGTATAGAAATCGGCGCCGGTTTCTTCCAGGTCGAAGGGGATACTGGCGGCGGCCTGGGCCCCGTCCAGGGCGAACCATAGTCCTTTCGCCCGGGCCAGGGCGGCGATGTCCTTGACCGGGAAGACCTGGCCGTAGGTGCAGGTCAGGTGGCTGAGGAAGATCAGGCGGGTCCGGGAATTGACCAGGGCGGCGATTCGGTCCACATTACCCGGTCCGCTCTTCAGGTCCGGGTCGAACGTCCGGTAAACGACCCCGCTCCGCTTTCTGAGGTTGAGCAGGGCGGCCTTGAGGCTGATATGCTCATGGCTCGAGGTAATCACCTCGTCTCCCTTTTTCAGGGGGAGACCGTTAAGGATCATGTTGATCCCCTCGGTGGCCGTGCTGATGAAGGCCAGGTCCTCCGCCCGGCAGGATTTCCCCAGGATCCGGGCCGTCTTGACCTTGACTTCGTTCCAGTTTTTTTCATCGTATCCTGCGCCGGGAGACCGTTCCTCGGCCCGCGACCATTCCTCGTAGCTCCGGATCACCGGCAAGGGCATCGCTCCGAGACCGCCGAAATTCAGGTATGTCGAATCCGGGTTGAGGACGAACTGCTCGCGGATAACACGCCAGAGGGCCTCCTCTCCCTCCTGCTCCGCCCGGACGAGGAGGCGGCGGAAGGGTTGGGCCTTGAGGGTGCCGGAGAGGGTCAGTGTTCCCAGGGCGGCGGCCGCGCCCCGAACGAATTCGGCTCGTCTCATGGGAGAAACTCCATCATCGAAAACGTCGCTTTTACCGACTATACCCGAAGCGCGGCCCGCCTGCAACACCTCGGCCGCCGGGACTCCCCACTGCCGGCGGAACGATTTGGCGGATGACCGGGGATGATGGTAAAATCACCGGGCATGATCCGCGCATCCGACCTCAAGAAAAGCGACGCCGTGAAAATCGACGGGGCGCCCTGCATCGTCGAAACGGTTAACGTTCAGAAGCCCAGCGCCCGGGGCGCCGTCACTCTCTACAAGTTCCGGTTCCGCGACGCCCAGTCCAAGCGGAAGACAGACCTGACCTTCCGCGGAGATGAGATGTTCGAGGAAGCCGAGATCGAGAGGCGACCCGTCCAAATCCTCTTCGGCGATGCGTCCAGCTTCTCCTTCATGGACCAGAAGGATTTTTCCCAGTTCAGCCTGACCCGCGAGGAAATCGAGGACGAATGGCCTTACCTGACCGAAGGGATGGAAGGGATCCTGGCCCTCACCACGGAAGGGCGGGTCCTGGGACTGGAACTGCCCGTCCTGGTGTCCCTGCCGATCGTCGAAACCCGGCCTTCGATCAAGGGCGGATCGGTGACGGCCCGGACCAAGCCGGCCGTTCTCTCGACAGGCCTGACCGTCCAAGTGCCCGAATATCTGGAAACCGGAGACGTGATCCGGGTGGACACCCGGACCGGCCTCTACGCCTCGAAAACATGATGTTCAAACCCGAAGAAGTCATTTTCGCCCCAACGGCCGCCTGCAACCTGTCCTGCGCTCATTGCCGGGTCAAGCGCGTTCCCGAGCAACTGGACGCCCGGGCCGCAATCGCTTTTCTCAAAACCTGCCGGGGCAACGGGATCGAGCGGGTCGGATTCAGCGGAGGCGAGCCGTTCCTTCGCCCCGATTTCCTCTGCGAGGTCTCCAAAGCCGCCTTGGGCCTTGATATGCTGTTCGGCCGGTTGATGACCAACGGCGTCTGGTTCGAATCCCCGGAACATCTTCGGGAAACGCTCACCGCCCTGCGCGAGTCCGGTTTCGACGGCCGGTTCGGCGTCAGCGTCGACGCTTGGCATGACCAAGACCTTCGGGACCTGACCTTATTTTTCGAGACCGTCTTTGAGCTCTGGGGCCGGAAGGATTGCTGCGAAATCGTGGTTGCATCCTCCCCCGAGGGTGAAGATCCGTTGAGAATGCTCGAGGACCTGGCTTCCAGGCTGGGCGGGAAGCTGTTGATCGAAGACGACGTCCCCTATTCCATCGTCAACCAGGCCTTTCTCGACCGCCGGGAGGGCGGAGCGGAGGATGAGCAGGCGATGGTGGCCGACATCATCCGGGTCGCCTATTCTGCCCCGGCCGAGGAGAACGCCTGGAAATCGGATTTCTGGTTCGACGACGACTTCTGTCGCGGGCCGGGAAATGTCTTTTATGTCCATCCCGACGGCACGGTGGCCGTCTGCTGCGGCTTCGCCAACGAAAACGACGGTCTTCTCATCGGCCGCATCCCCCCTGACGGCTACCGGGAGCTCATGCGCCGGGCGGCGGCCAGCCCGGTCGTCAAAGCCTGCTTCGAAACCGGGCTGGCCACGGTCCGGGAACGCCTCGAAGGCCAGGGCTCGAAATTCCCGGGAAAAACCCTCGACCGGTGCTTTTTCTGCGATTACCTGGCCAAAAACGACTATCCCATTCCCCGGGATCCGCAGCCGCAAAA
>JAFGEN010000300.1 GCA_016931595.1 Candidatus Aminicenantota bacterium
ACCCTGAGAATGCCGGCCGACTCAGGGTGACGCCGAGTCGGGCTAAGTTCAATCTTCGTCTCCACTTAGCGGTTGACAAAGCCGGGTGAATCGTTTAGACTGAGCCATCTTTTTTAGCTCGTCATGAATACCAGGTTAAAATGATTTTCAAGTCGACTATGCTCTTCGGAGCAGCACATATCACAGGGATAACCGTCAAAACCCAAACCACGGTTCCGTCGACGAGACCGCTCTTCGACGCCCAGCCCACCAAGGAGACCCCATGACCGACGAACAAAAAACCGCCAACGACAGGATCTCGTCCGAGGACTACGAAAACCTGCTGGAAAAGTACGGATTCAGCTCCCAGGAAATCAGCCCGGGCAAGCTGGTCACCGGACGGGTGGTCAAGATCACCCCCAGCCACGTGCTCGTCGACATCGGGTTGAAAAGCGAAGGCGCCGTGCCGCTGGACGATTTCGCCGAGGGAGAAAACCAAGCCCTTCCCGAGCTCGGCGAAACAATCGAAGCCGTCCTGGAAAAGACCGACGCCAAGGAAGGGTACTTCATCCTGTCCAAGCGCCAGGCCGACGCCCGCAAGGCCATCGAATCCCTGGAACAAGCCTTCGAGCAGGGAGCCTATATCAACGCCCGGGTCGTCGAGCACGTTCGCAATGGATACTCCGTCCACGTCGGGATGCGGGCGTTCATGCCCGAACTTCACGCCGAACTCCGCCCCCTCAAGGACCCGGCCAAGCTCAT
Organism: Candidatus Aminicenantota bacterium; assembly: GCA_016931595.1. Lineage (GTDB taxonomy): Bacteria > Acidobacteriota > Aminicenantia > Aminicenantales > UBA4085 > JAAZPG01. Next base: position 742 of record JAFGEN010000300.1, read on the forward strand.
CGGCCAGACCATCAAGGTCAAGGTGATCAAGTTCGACCGGAAAACCGAGCAGGCCATCGTCTCCCACAAGCTCTACCTCATGGAAGAGAGGGACAAGAAAAAGAAGATCGTCTTCAGCCAGATCCAGAAGGGCCAGAAGCTCAAGGGCTACATCCGGTCGCTGACCAGCTTCGGGGCGTTCGTGGACATCGGCGGCGTGGAGGGCCTTCTTCACGTCTCCGACATGACCTGGGGCAAGATCGGACACCCCCACGATATGTTCAAGGTCGGCCAGGAGGTTGAGGTCCTGGTTCTCGACTTCAACGAAAAGGACGAGAAGATCTCCCTCGGGATCAAGCAGCTCACCGCCAATCCCTGGGACGGCATTGAAAACAAGTACAAGGCCGGCGAACGAATCGAGGGCAAGGTCTCGTCCCTGACCGATTTCGGGGCCTTCGTCGAACTGGAGCCCGGAGTGGAGGGCCTCGTCCACATCTCCGACCTGACCTGGTCGCGCAAGACGATTCATCCCAAAAAACTCCTCAACCTCGGCGACATGGTGACCGTCTCGATCCTGGACGTCAATCCCGTTTCCAAGCGGATCTCCCTCGGCCTGAAGCAGACCCAGCCCCATCCCCTCGAACAGCTCAAACAGCGTCTTGTCCCGGGGATGAAGGTCAAGGGCAAGATCACTTCGATCACTGATTTCGGGGCCTTCCTGGAGGTCGAGCCGGGGATCGAGGGTTTGATCCACATCACCGACATCTCCTGGGAGAAGATCAAGCACCCCTCCGCCAAGCTGAAAGTCGGCGATGAGGCCGAGGCCGTCCTCCTCAATATCGACGTCGAAAGGCAGAAAGTCTCCCTCGGGATCAAGCAGTTGGAAGGCGATATCTGGGAAGAATTCTTCATCCGCCAGAAAGTCGGCGACCTGCTCAACGTCAAGATCGTCCGGATCGCCGAATTCGGCGTCTTCGCCGAGATCCTGCCCGGGATCGAGGGCGTCGTCTTCAATTCCGAAATCGACGAGAAGAAGGTCGAGAACCCGGCCGACGTCGTCTCGGTCGGCGACCAGAAAACGGCCAAGATCATCAAGATGAACCCGCGCGACAAGAAGATCTCCCTGAGCTTCCGCCAGGCCCAGGTCGACCTTCAGAAACAGGAATACCAGAAATACCAGGAGACCCAGGACGACCGCCTGACCTTCGGCGACCTGATCAAACATCAGCTCAACAAGCTCCAGGAGTCGAAGAAGACGGCGGCCGAGACTGCGGGGATGGAGGCGCCGGCGCCCGAGGCATCGACGCTTGAAACCCCGGCGCCCGAGGCATCGACGCCTGAAACCCCGGAGCCCGAGGCGCCGGCGCCGGAGACGGCAGAGGCCGAAACGATGGAGGAAAAACCCAATGATTAAGGCCGACCTCATCAACAAGATCTCCAAGGATCTGAACATCCCCAAGCAGGAGGCCGAAAGCGGCGTCAACACATTTTTCGACGCCATCAAGGACGCGCTCCTGGCCGGCGAGGAGATCGAGGTCCGGGGCTTCGGCTCGTTCCGCTTTCGGAACCGCCCGCCCCGGGCGGGACGCAATCCCCGGACCGGCGACCCGGTGAAAGTCCCCTCGAAGAAGGTCCTCTATTTCAAGCCGAGCAAGCTGCTCAAGGAACTGATCAATCAATAACATGGTCTATATCGCCGCTCCCTGGCGGGAGTCATACATCAGAAACGGGACGAAGGAATCCGGCTGTGTTTTCTGCCGGGCCGCCCGGGCAAAGGACGATGCCGCTTTTTACGTCCTTGACCGCGGCCGGCTGGCCTTCGTCCTTCTGAACAAATACCCCTACCTTCCCGGCCATCTCATGATCGCCCCCTACCGCCACTCGGCGGCCTATGCCCGGGCGTCCCGCGAGCTGACCGCGGAAATGGACGACCTCCTCCGCCGCTGTCTCCGCGTCCTGACCAAGCATTACCGCCCGCAGGGATTCAACACGGGAATGAACCTGGGCCGGGCCGCCGGGGCCGGAGTCGTCGACCATTTCCACCTCCACGTCGTTCCCCGCTGGACGGGGGATTCCAATTTCATGCCCGTCTGCGGCCGGACAAAGATCGTTCTCGAGGACCTCGGGACGACCTTCGCCCGGCTGGCCCCGCTGTTCCTCAAGGACCGGGGCTCCCGATCCCCTATCTTCTGACCCTCCGGGTCCCCGAGGTGCACCGATGCTCAAATCCATGCGCGAAAACGTCAAATCCCTGAAGTGGGTTCTCTGGGTGGTCATCGCCACCTTTATCGTAGCCATTTTCTTCATCTGGGGCGGCGGTGGAGAACTCGGCAGCCGCAGCCGGGCCAAAACCCTGGTTCAGGTCGGAAAGGAGCGCATCTCCGCCGAAGATTACTGGAGCGCCCTCCGCAACCGGATCGAAGCCTATAAAGCCCAGTACAGCGAAATCAACCGGCAGTTCATCGAACAGCTCAATATTCCCCAGCAGGTCCTTGAACAGCTGGTCGAACAATCCCTTCTGATGGAGGAAGCCCGGTCCCTCCGCCTTCGGGCCGGAGACGATGAGGTTCGGGAACGGGTCATGGCCATTCCCGGCCTCCAGCAGGACGGCAAGTTCGTCGGGTACGAAACCTACAAGCGGGCCCTTCAGTACAATCATATCCGGATCGGCGAATTCGAAAACAGCCTCCGCAAGGAGATCATCCTGGGCAAGATGCTGAAGCTTCTAACGGCCGGGCTGGCCGCCTCGCCCGAGGAGGTCTGGGACAGTTACAAGAAAAACACCGACTCGGCCAAGATCGAGCTGATGATCCTGGAAACCTCCAAGGTGACGCTCGATAAAATCCCCGAGACGGCCGAGGTCCAGGCCTATTTCGAGTCGCATAAGGACCAGTACCGGATCCCGGAAAAGCGGGAAGGGTCGGCCGTCTTCCTGAAAACCGAAGACCTGAAAAAAGAAATCGAGCTTTCCGACAAGGAAATCGAGGCGTATTACCGGGATAACCAGGCCCAGTTCACCAACCCGGAGACGACCAAGGCGTCCCGCATCTGGCTGCCCTTTGCCGACCGGGACAAAGCCCTGGTGGAAGCCGAGGCCGCGAGCGTTCTCGAGCGCCTGGGCAAGGGCGAGGATTTCGCCTCCCTGGCCAAAACATTCTCCAAGGACGCCAAGGCGGCCGAAGGGGGCGATTACGGATTCTTCGACTGGCGGTCCCTCCCCCAGCCGGAACTGGACGAGATCAACAAGCTGACCGCCGGACAGATCTCCGGACTGATCACCGAAACGGACGGCATTGCCGTCGTCCGGGTGACGGAGAAGGCGGCGGCCTCGACGACGCCGCTGGACCAGGCCTCGCTCCAGATCCGGACAATCCTCCTGGACCAGAAGGCCCGGGAGCTGGCCGGCCAGCGGATCGCCAAGATCGAAAAGGACGCCCGCTCGGCCAAGAGCCTGGAAACGGCCTTGACCCGGGCTGGATTGAAAGCCGAGTCCACCGGCCTGCTGAAGAACGGCGAGGCCTGGGGCGAGAACGACCCTTCCGGGAGCGTGAGCACCGCCCTGTTCGGCCTCGAGGAAAAGGAGATCTCGGCCCCGCTCTACACCTACGTCGGCGTCGGCTTGGCGGAGCTTCGCAAGGTCGAAGCGCCCCGCCCGGCGGAATTCGAGGAAGTGAGAACCGAGGTCGAAGCCGCCTTGGCCGAACAACGAAAAAAGGAGAAAGCCCTCGGGCTTCTCAACGAGGTCAAGGCCAGGCTGACCGACAAGAATTGGGAAGACCAGGCGGCCAAAAACAAGCTCGAGGTCAAGATGGTCGAATCCCACAAGCGCGAGCAATACATCGCCGTTGTCGGGGAGAGCAAGGACGCCGACAATCTCGCCTTCACCCTTCCCCTCAAGCAGGTCAGTGAACCCTTCGCCTTCGATACGGGTTATGCCTTGCTCCGCGTTCTCGAACGGACCGAAGCCGACCGGGAGGAGTTCGAGAAAGTGAAAGAGACGGAAACGACCCAGGTCCTGGAACAGAAGAAAAACAAGTTCCTCCAGGCCTACCTGGCCGGACGCAAGGAGGAAAAGGGCATCAAGATCGACTACGATCAATTCCTCCAACTGACCCAGGACATCCTTTCCCGCTACGAAACGGTCGAGAAACAGTAAAAATCGCGCTTCTTGGGGGC
>JAFGEN010000301.1 GCA_016931595.1 Candidatus Aminicenantota bacterium
AACCGCATCTCAGCCCAAAATGCCCGTGATTTCCCCTTCCTCCGTCACGTCGATTCGCTCGGCCGCCGGGGACTTCGGCATCCCCGGCATGGTCATGATGTCGCCGCACCTGGCGACAATAAACCCGGCCCCGGCGCTGACCGAAAGGTCGGTCACGGTCAGGGGGAAGCCCTTCGGCCGTCCCAAAAGCTTGGCGTCGTCGGAGAGCGAGTACTGGGTCTTGGCCACGCAGACGGCCAGGCCGCCGAAGCCGGAATCCTCGAAGCGCTTGAGCGACTTTTTGGCCCGCGATTCAAGGACCACCCTGTCCGCCCCGTAGACTTCGCGGGCAATCGTTTCGATCTTTTCGGTGAAGGAAGCCTCCAAGGGATACAGGTCATGGAAGTCGGACGGGTCGGAAGAGATGGCCGCCAGGACCTCGCCGGCCAGGGCCACTCCGCCCCGGCCGCCGGACCCGAACACATCGCTTTCGGCATAGCGCAGGCCGTTCTTCCGGGCCAGGGCCGAGAACGCCTCCGACTCGGCGTTCGTATCCGTGGGAAAGCGGTTGAGAGCGACGACAACCGGCAGGCCGAACCGCCTGATGATGTCGACATGGGCCTGGAGATTCTCGAATCCCTTCTCCATCGCTTCGACATGTTCGTTCTTGAGGGCGTCCAGCTTGACTCCGCCGTGATATTTGAGAGAGCGGATTGTGGCGACAAGGACGACAGCCGCGGGAACAGGGACGCCCCCGGTCCGCACGACGATGTCGAAAAATTTCTCGGCTCCGAGGTCGGAGCCGAAACCGCATTCCGTGACGACATAATCGGCCAGGCGGAGGGCCAGGTTCGTTGCGATGACCGAATTTGTCCCATGGGCGATGTTGGCGAAAGGCCCGCCGTGAATGAACGCCGGCGCTCCTTCGAGCGTTTGAACGAGGTTCGGCCGAAGGGCGTCCCGGAGAAGGGCGGCCATTGCCCCGACCGCGTTGAGGGCGCCGGCCGTGACCGGCTTGGCGTCGAGGCCGAAGCCGACAACCATCCGGCCGAGCCGGTCCTTAAGGTCCGCCGGGTCCCGCGACAGGCAGAGAACGGCCATGATTTCGGAGGCCGCGGTGATATCGAACCCCGACTCGCGGGCGAATCCGCCGTAGGTGTCCTCCAACCCGATGATGATCTCGCGCAGGGCCCGGTCGTTCATGTCCAAGGCCCGTTTCCAGACGACCTTCCGTCCGTCGAGAAGTCCCATGCACCCGTCGAAGTGGAGGCGGTTCTCGACCATGGCCGCCAAGAGATTATGGGCCGAGGTGATGGCATGCATGTCACCGGTGAAATGAAGGTTGATGTCCTCGCCGGGAACGACCCTGGCCTTCCCTCCGCCCGTCGCCCCGCCCTTCATCCCGAACACGGGCCCCAGGGAAGGTTCGCGGAGGGCGGCTGCGGCCTTTTTGCCGATCAGGTTCAGGGCGTCCACCAGGCCGATGGCCGTCGTTGTCTTGCCCTCTCCCGCGGGCGTCGGGGTCATGGCCGTGGTGAGGATCAGCTTTCCGGCGGCCTCCCCCGCCGGAACAACCGCCGGGTCCACCTTGGCTTTATCATGCCCATAGAGTTCCAGTTGTTCGGGGGTCAGCCCCAGTTTGGCCGCGATTTCGACGATGGGTTTCATCGGAGGTTCCTCCCAAGACATCTCTTCAGCCCAGTTTACCCCGAATTCCACATCAAAAGAAAGGCCGCTTGGGACCTTCGAAGGGCCTCGCCGGAATATCCATCCGGAGGGCCATTCGGTCTCAATCCCGGCGGCCGCCGTTTTTCCCATGAACCGACAGAAAAAGAAGGTCGTAATCGGAGATCAGCCCGTGTTCGGCGAAGCTGAAATACCGGTTGTTGCCGATGACCAGGTGGTCGAGGACCTTGAGGCCCATGATCCGGGCGGCGAACACCAGCTCCTTGGTAATTTCCCGGTCGCAGAAGGACGGCTCGGGGTCGCCCGACGGGTGATTGTGGGCGAAAATGAGCGCGGCCGCATCGAACCGCAACGCGTCCTTCATGATTTCCCGGGGATACACGGCGCTGGAATCGACCGTTCCTTCAAACAGCGTCTTCTCCTCGAGGATCTGGTTTTTGGCATCGAGGAACATCACCTTGAAGTGCTCTTTTCTCAAGTCGCGCATGGCATGATAAAGGTAATCGAACACCTCCTGGGCCGACCGGCAGTAAGGCCGGCTGAGCATCCGGTCTTTTAAAAACCGCCGGGCCACGGCCTGGACCAGCCGAATGCCGAAGACGTTGGCCTCTCCGATCCCCGGCACCCGCTGAAGGTCGCAGGGGTCGGCCTCGAGCACTCCCCGAAGGGTGCGGAATTCCTTGAGAGCCCGGCGAGCCGGCTCCCGGCAATCGCGGCGGGGAGTGCCCAGGGTCAGGAGAAGCTCGATGATCTCATAATCCAGGAACGCGGACAGGCCGGCCTGGAGAAATTTTTGCCTCATCCGGGCTCGATGTCCGGAAAAATCCGGTCCGCTCGGGTCGGGGGAATGCTGTTCCCCGCCCGGATCGTCCAAATTCCCGCTCATTCGTTCGCCTCGTTTACCTAGACGGCCGGGCGGGCGGTTTGTCGCACGCGGAAAAAGGGGAGAGTCGCCGAAGATTGACGGTCCCGCCGGTTTCAGCGGGTCGATAGACCGTCGCGAACGGCCAGGACCTTCTCCGGAGGCATGTCGTAAGAGAGGATTCCGGTGCCGAGGATGAAGCCTGGATGGCGGCGCCCGGCGAAGACAACTTCGGCCGCCTTGTTCCTGACCTCCTCGACCGGGGCGGTCTCCAGGAAGCGGGGATCGAGGTTGGCCCGAACAAGGACCGGGCTACCGGCCAACCGGTCGAGAAATCCCGCCAGGTCGACCCGAAAGTCGCAGAGGACATTGTTGGTCCCCGTCGCCAGGATATCCTCGAGAATCCGGGAGGTGTCGCCGCCGATGATATAGGGAACAAGCCCCTGGCCCAGAGCCCCGCGGAAATATCCAATGACCGAGGCCGTGGCCGGAAGGACAAGGGACCGGTACAAGGCGGGGGAAACCAGCGGCGGCGCCGCGTGGGAGTCGAACAGGATGACGCCCAGCCCACGCCGAATGAAGGCCCGGCCGTAGGCCTTGGCCGCTTCGGACGTTACGGCCAGAAGCTTCGAAACCCATTCCGGCCGGTCGATCATGGCCATGGCCATTTCGGCCGAACCAACCAGCTCGCAGGCGATTGAAAAGGGGCTGGAGAGAGCGCCCCGGACGATTTTTTCTTGGCCGAGCCGTCGTTGGACCGCCTCCCCCGCCGCCAGGAACAGCGGCATCCGGCTCGAAGATTCCGGGTCGGGAAGCACGAGCCGGCCGATATCGCCGCCGGGGACGAGAATCGGGCCTTCCACGGAGGGGACGTCGTTGGATTCGAAAAACCGGACCGGGCTCCCGAAGGCCTCGGCTTCGACATTATAGACATCGACCCCCACGGTCAGCAGATCCGGGTCATAAACCTCGGCCTCTCGGAGAAGGGCCCGCTCGAGAAGCCGGGCATCCTGAGCAAGGATGGAAGGGCTGGTTCCGACCAGGGCCGCTTTATGCTCGTAAACGGCCGGGGCGAAGGGCGGCCGGTCCGGCCGCCGCCCCGTACACATCGCCTCGATTCGTTCCCGTCCGTTCATCCGATTCACTCCTAAAATCCAACGCTGGGCGATACCGG
>JAFGEN010000048.1 GCA_016931595.1 Candidatus Aminicenantota bacterium
AGGTATGGGGCCAGGAAGCCGCGCATGGTTTTCGACTTGATGATGAAATCCTTGAGGATCTTGTTCATCGCGGTGCCGAGGTGGATCAGGCCGTTGGCGTAGGGGGGGCCGTCGTGAAGGACGAATGGTTCCCGGCCTTTCCGCGACGCGATGATTTTTTCGTAGAGGCCGAGGGCTTCCCATTTCCGAAGCATGGCCGGCTCCATCTCGGTCAGCTTCGCCTTCATGGCAAACGACGTTCGGGGCAAATGCAGCGTCTGTTTGTAGTCTTTTTCATCCGCCATGATTCATCTCCGCTTTTTTCCCGGCCTTCTCCCGACCGTCGGGAAAAAGGCCGGCCCTCCCCGCCGTTTCGGCGCCGGGCCGCCGGATCCCTCGATCTCAAGAACGACTTATTTTATCCGCCCCGGAGGAAAAGTCAACTTGACGGAAAACGCCCGTCAGTCCACCCGGAAGTGAGCGCCGGCCGAAACGGGGTTGGCCAGGGAGGCGCGGACGATCATCAAGGCGACTTGGAGTCCGTGCCGAAGACGGATGATATCGGGGTTGAGGCGGGCCTCCCGGTAGAATTTTATGACCCGGTGCTCGAGATATTCGAGGTCGGACTTGGCCCGTTCCAGGCGTTTTCCGGTCCGGACCAGCCCGGCGTAATTCCACATCGTCGAGCGGATGGTCAGCCAATCCTGGTTGATCAGGGCGGGGTCGACTTCCTCGGGACTGGCCGGAGGATACCAGTCATGAATGTCGTCCTCGACACTTGCGGCCGACGGCTCGAAGTCCCGGGCGATCGCCCGGCCGGCCCGTGTTCCCCATACCAGGCCTTCGAGAAGCGAGGTGGAAGCCAGGCGGTTGGCGCCGTGGAGACCGGTGCAGCTGGTCTCGCCCACCGCATAGAGCCCCGCAAGCGATGTCTTCCCCCAGGTGTCGACCAGGACGCCGCCGCAGCAGTAATGAGCTGCGGGAACGACCGGGATCGGCTCGCGGGAGATGTCGATTCCGTACCGGAGGCAGGTTTGGTGAATGTTGGGAAACCGCGTCCGGATGTCGACCTGAGCGTAGGACGCCAGGTCGAGAAGGACATGATCGGCGTTGGTCAGAATCATCTCCTCGTAGATGGCCCGGGATACTTCGTCGCGCGGAGCGAGGTCTTTCAGCCCTCCGATCTTATCCATGAAGGTTCGGCCGTCGATCGATTTCAGGCGGGCGCCTTCCCCGCGGACGCTCTCGGAAATGAGGAAGCCGTCGGAATCCCGGTGGTAGAGAACGGTCGGATGGAATTGGATATATTCCATGTGGGCGATCCGGGCTCCCGCCCGGAGGGCCATGGCGTATCCCGAACCGACCGCAGTCTTGGGGTTGGAGGTATGAAGAAAGACCGCCCCGCATCCTCCTGTGGCCAGAACCGTCCGTTCGGCAAAAATCGTCCCGACCCGGCCGGTTGTGTTGTCCAGGACGTAGGCCCCCAGGCAGGCCGGTTCCCGGTAGTAGGCCTTGGGATCCTTGCTGTGATGGGGAACGGTTAAAAGGTCGACAGCCGTACGGTCGGCCAGGAGTCGGACGCCCGGCGTTTTCCCGAGAAGGTCGAGGAACGCCTCCTCGATCGTCCGGCCGGTCGTGTCCCGGACGTGAAGGATGCGGCGCCGGGAATGCCCGCCTTCCTGGGCGAAGTCGAGGGAATCCTCGGTGTTTCTGGAGAAGCCGATCCGAAGCCCCCCGATCAGGATGGAATCGACGAGCGTCTTGCTCTCGGCCACGAGGACATCGACAGCCTCGGGATTGTTGATCCCATCACCGGCCCTGATGATGTCCTCCCTAAGAAGGCCGGGGTCGTCGCCGGGGGCCAGGGACACGATGCCGCCTTGGGCGTAGCAGGTATTGGATTCCTCAAGCTCGGCGGACTTTGAGATGACGATGACCTCCAGGCCGGCCTTGGCCGCGGAAAGGGCGGCCGCCGCTCCGGAGATACCGGACCCGATGACGAGAACATCAGTCCACAGCCGTCCGTCGTTCATGGTCGACTCCACTTTTTCTCCGTTTCGATGTCGAGACTGAGGTCGATCGCCCGGATGGAATGGGTCAGGGCCCCGACCGAAATGAAATCGACTCCCGTTTCCGCCGTTCTGCGGACCGTCTTGAGCGAGACATTGCCCGAGGCCTCGACCTTGGCCCGGCCGCCGATCAACCGGACGGCTTTCCGCATCAAAGACGGATTCATATTATCCAGCATGATCCAATCCGCCCCTGCGGCGACCGCTTCGGCGGCCTGGGACAGGCTTGTCACCTCGACTTCGACCCGGAATCTTCGGCCGTAAGCGGCCCGGGCCGCGGCGACGGCTTTCCGGACCGAACCGGCGACCGCCAAGTGATTGTCTTTTATCAGGACCATCGAGGAAAGGTCGCGGCGATGGTTCACTCCTCCGCCCTTTCGGACGGCGTATTTTTCCAGGTCGCGGAGTCCGGGTGTGGTCTTCCTCGTATCGAGAATCCGCGCGCCGGCCCCGGCGACAGCCTCGACATATTCCCGTGTCGTTGTGGCGATTCCGGACAGGCGTTGGACGAAATTCAGGGCCGTCCGTTCCGCTTTTAAGAGAGCGTCCGTCCTCCCCGTGACCACGGCCAGGATTTGTCCGGAACTGAACGCCTGCCCATCCCGGACGTTTTGATGGACGGCGGTTTTTACGTCGATGGTCTTGAATACGCGGGCGAAAACACCAAGGCCGGCCAGGATACCGTCCTGTTTGGCCAGGAGAACGGCCCGTCCCCGCCGGCCGGCCGGAACGATCGCCTCGGTCGTCACGTCGCCGTCCGGCATGTCCTCGGCCAGGGACCGGTCGATCAATGCTTGAAGATCCGCCGTTTTCATAGAGCCAGAATATCACGTCCCGGGGCGGCCGAAAAGGGGTTGGAATGTTGAC
>JAFGEN010000302.1 GCA_016931595.1 Candidatus Aminicenantota bacterium
CCTGGACCAAATCCGAACCGGCCTGATGTGGGAGCCGAGAGGCCATGCCGACATGTACGGGGCGGTCGTCACCCGGCCGTTTAGCCCCGGGGCCGACTTCGGGACGTTTTTTCTCCACAACGAAGGCTACAGCACGATGTGCGGCCACGCCACGATCGCCCTGACGAAATTCGCCGTCGAGACCGGCCTGGTTAGAAGGGAAGGGCCCGAGGTCGACATGGTCATCGACGCCCCGCCGGGGCGGCTTCGAGCCAAGGCGTTTTGCCGCGGCGGCAAGGTCGTCCGCAGCTCGTTTCTCAACGTTCCGTCCTTCCTCTCCATGGCCGGAAAATCGGTCGACGTTCCGGGGGTCGGAAACGTGAAATTCGACGTGGCCTTCGGCGGCGCTTTCTACGCCTTCGTCGAGGCCGAGTCCCTCGGCTTGCGGATGGACGCCTCCGATTATCACCGGTTGATCGATTACGGCCGGAAAATCAAGCTCACGGTTATGGAGAAATTCCCCATCCGCCATCCCTTCGAGGAGGACTTGAGCTTCCTGTATGGGACGATCTTCACCGGCCGGGCGGAAAACCCGGCCCATCACAGCCGGAACGTCTGCGTCTTCGCCGACGGCGAGGTGGACCGCTCGGCCACAGGGTCGGGCGTCAGCGCCCGGGCCGCCCTTCATTACGCCAAGGGCGAGTTGCGGGAGGGCGAAACCGTCACGATCGAGAGCATCCTGGGAACGACGATGACTGTCCGGGTGGCCGAGACGACGACGTTCGGCCCCTATCCGGCCGTCGTCCCCGAGGTCGGCGGCCGGGCCTTCTTCACCGGAACGAGTGAGTTTTGGTTCGACCCGGAGGACGATTTACAGGGCGGATTTATTTTGCGGTAAGCCCGGCGGCTAAGAATAAATCCGGAATTCCGTAACCGCAGATGAAAAGCGGGTCGGGTTTGCCGTTCTTGCGGAAATAATCCCCGCTTTTAAACACCGCCTCCCGGACCTGCTTCACCGTCCATTCGGGATGAACCTGGAGGAGGCAGGCGATTCCCCCGGCCAGCAAGGGCGTCGCCACCGAAGTGCCGCCGACGCGGGTATATCCGTCCTTCCTCTCCAGGGAGACCGTAACCGGCGAATTGCCTAACGCCACGGCTTCGGGTTTGAAACCGCCCTCGATCATCTTGCCGTCCGAACTGAAGCGGGCCGTCGCTCCGGTGGGAGCGGCCGCGGCTACGGCGATGGCCAGGAGAGCATCGCCGGGCGGCAGCATGGTCGAAGTCGCCGGATCCTGGTCGTTTCCGGAATTTCCCGCCCCGGCCAGGCAGACCAGCCCGTTCTCCAGGGCGATGTTCACCGCCCGGGTCATGACCGACGTCCGGCCGTCGACCTGGGCTTGCGGGTAACCGCCGTACAGGACAAGGGAGGACGTGGCCGCGTCGGCCCCCATGCGCTCCGCCCTTTCCAGGGCCGCGGCGAACCAGTATTCCTCGAGATAATACTCGTGGTCGCCCCATTCGGCATGGTAAAGCAGAAAATCGGCGTCGTGAGCCGCGCCGACCAGTTCACCCGGGGCGTAGGCGGCGATGAGGCTCAGGACAGACGTGCCATGGCCGTAATATTCGGAGATGGTGCCGGAATCGGGCCGGATTTCGGGATCGTTGTCGACAAAATCCCATTGGTCGACGATCTTCATTTTCTTTTCCGGATGGTTGAAGGCCTTGTGATCGAGGTCGAAACCGCAGTCGATAACCGCCAGGCGGACCCCCTTGCCCGTGTATCCCGCCTCGTGGAGGCGGTCGATCCCGTTCATCTCGAGCTGGGCCTTGGCCAGGCCGAAGAAACCGGGATTCTCGGGGACCTTGACCGGCGCTTCGCCGCCCGGCGGGGCGACGGTCTTTTTGGCAGTGACTTCATGGTAGCAATCGACCTTGGCGACACAGGAGAGGTTTTTGACGGCCAGCAAGGCCCCTCTCCGGCCGCGGATGGTGAGGCTGTTGAGCCAGCGGCTCTCGACCAGCAAGGCGGCCCCCGAGGCGGAAACGGCTTTTACATACGGCTCGAAAAGCGGATAATCGCGCTCGTCAAAGAGCCCCGATGCGGTCCGCTTGGCCTTGCGCCGGGCCAGGGCTTCCGGTTTGAAGCTTTGCTCCAATCGGGAAACGAGATCCTTGATCCGAGCCTCGGGAAGGGGGCCTTTGTCCTTGAAAATCACGACGGCGTCATAAAGGACGCCGTCCTTGAGGTCGGCTTCTGTCAGCTTGACCAGCGGCCGGGGTTGGGCCAGCGCGGGAGCCAGGACGGAGAAAAACAGCACGGCGAGGAGGAGAAATCGTTTCATGGCGGTTACCTCCTCCCGAGTTTACCTTGATTATCGGTGTTTTTAAAGGACGCGGGTTTGAGCAACAACCTTATCTTCGGGCCTCGCGTATTTATGGGTGAGTGTCTTGTGCTATCATTTTTCGATAGCCGAGCGGTTTCGCGCGCCGGACGGCCGGCCGACGATTGTCGGATATAAGGAACGATGGAAATTCACGCCCTTCGGATGCCGGCATTTGTCGAACCGGATCGGTTCGCCCGATTGCTGAAGGCCGTTTCACCGGAACGGCGGGATCGGGTCCTCCGGTTCCGCCACGGGGAGGACGCCCTGCGGTGTCTTTTCGGCGACCTGCTCGTCCGGCATGTCCTGACCCAAACGACGGGGGCACGAAACCGCGACCTCGTCTTTTCCCGGGACGGCGGAGGAAAGCCCGTCTGTCTCATACCCGGCGCTCCTCATTACAACCTGTCTCATTCCGGATGCTGGGTGCTGGCCGCCTTCGACGACCTCCCGGTCGGGGTGGATGTCGAAAGGATCAAACCCGTCGATCCCGGCGTCGTCATGCTGACCCTTTCCCATGCCGAGCTCGAAATGATGGAATCCCTTCCGGAAAACGAACGGCGGGCGTATTTTTATGATATCTGGGTCCTCAAGGAAAGCCGGTTGAAGGCCTCGGGCTCGGGGCTGACGGATTCCCTCGCCTCCTATTCGGTTTCGCCGACCGGCGAGCCATTCCGCTTCCGCATCAACGACGGCGGAGACGCGGACGGCTATTATCTTTCCCTTCTCCCTGGTTTTGATCCGGCCTACCGGGCCGCTGTCTGTTTCGGCCGAGAGGGAGCCGTCCCGATCGTCACAGACCATGACCCGAAAGAACTTGCCGATTTTTTCCTTCTGGATCCATGATGAGCGACACGCATCCCTCTATCCCCGTCCTATCCCCCCTTCCCGCCCCCCGTCCGGCTGTGGCCGTCATCGGGCTTTCCGGCCGCTTCCCCGGCGCTCGGAACGCCGAAGAATTCTGGGCCAATCTCAAGGCCGGCCGGGAAACCATTTCCCGCTTCTCGGAAAAGGAGCTCCTCGAAGCGGGTGTCTCCCGGGAGGAGATCCGGAACCGCCGCTACGTCAGGGCCAAGGGGATCGTCGAGGACATCGACTCGTTCGATGCGGACTTTTTCGGCTATCCGCCCCGGGAAGCGGTCAAAATGGACCCCCAGGTCCGCCTTCTCCACGAATGCGCCTGGGAAGCCCTGGAGGATGCGGGGTACGCCAAGCGTTCGGCGGGCCGGTTGATCGGCGCGTTTTTCGGAACGGGCGATAATTCCGAATGGATTCGCCGGCTCCAGGCCGC
>JAFGEN010000049.1 GCA_016931595.1 Candidatus Aminicenantota bacterium
CTGGGACGATTTCCACCTGCTCCGCCTCGAATCCCCAGGCTTGGCCGCCGGGGCTTCCCCCGGCCAATTCCTGATGATCCGGACGGCCGGGGGAAACGACCCTCTCCTCCGCCGGCCCATCAGCCTGCACGACGCCGGCCCCGACTGGCTGGAGGTCTTTTTCCGGGTCGCCGGACGGGGCACGGCCCTCCTGGCCGAAAAGAAGGAAGGCGAAACCGCCGACTGTCTCGGCCCGCTGGGAAAAGGCTTCCGCCTGGACGGCTTCGGCCCGGGCAAGACGGCCTGGCTCATCGGCGGCGGCCGGGGCATCGCCCCGATGTTTTTTCTCGGCCGGGAGCTCCGCTCCCGCGGCACCGCGGTCCGGGTGTTTTACGGCGGCAAGACCGCCGCGGAAATCCCGCTGCGCGGAAAATTCGAAGCCGCCGGGCTCGAAACCTCCTGCTCGACCGATGACGGATCCTTCGGTTTCTCCGGTTTCGTGACCGCCCTTCTGGAACGGGAACTCGAAAAGGAAAAACCCGACGGAATCTTCGCCTGCGGGCCCGACCCGATGATGAAAAGAGCCGCGGGCCCGGCCCTCGACCGGAACATCCCCGCCCAGCTTTCGCTCGAGGCGGTCATGGGCTGCGGGTTCGGCGCCTGTTGGGGCTGCGTTCACCGAATCAGGAAGGACGGCGAGGCCAAGTGGCGGAAGGTCTGCGAGGACGGCCCGGTCTTCGACGCGCGGGACGTCGCCTGGGAGGAGACCTGACCATGGTCGACCTCGGCACCGACCTCGGTTTTCTCCGTCTTCGGAATCCCGTCCTCACGGCCAGCGGGACGTTCGGTTACGGGACGGAATTCGAGCCGTTCCTCGACCTCTCACTCTTGGGCGGCATCGTGGTCAAAGGCCTGTACTACGGGCCGCGGGAAGGCAATCCGCCGCCCCGTCTCGTCGAAACGGCCTCGGGCCTGATCAACGCCATCGGCCTCCAGGGCGTGGGCGTCGAGCGCTTCGCCGCCGAAGTCATGCCCAGGCTTCGCGGAATCGACACGGCCGTCATCGTCAATGTCTGCGGCTCCGACCCGGACGAATATTACCGGGTGATCGAATTTTTGAACGGTGTCGAAGGCCTCGCCGCCTATGAGCTCAATATCTCCTGCCCCAACGTCAAGATGCACGGGGCCTGCCCGGCCATGGACCCCCGGACGACCCGGGAGATCGTCGCGGGGGCGAAACAACGCAGCCGCCGGCCGCTTCTGGCCAAGCTCTCCCCCAACGTAACCGACATCACCGGAATCGCCCGAGCGGCCGAAGATGGAGGGGCGGACGGCATTTCCCTGATCAACACCCTCCTGGCCATGGCTGTCGACCTCGATACGCGCCGGCCGAAGCTCGGCAATATCCTCGGCGGACTGAGCGGACCGGCGATCAAACCCGTCGCCCTTCGAATGACATGGCAGGCCACCCGAGCGGTCAAAATCCCGGTCATCGGAATGGGCGGCATCATGACAGGCCGGGACGCCCTGGAATTCATGCTGGTCGGGGCAGCGGCCGTCCAGGTCGGGACGGCCAGTTTCATCGATCCCGGAGCTTCGGCCCGGATCGTTCGGGAAATCGAGGCCGAATGCGCCGCCCGTGGAATCGACCGCGTCTCCGATTTCGTCGGAACCCTGGAAACCGGGCGCTGAAGCCTTCGCCCGAAGCGCGCGCCCTGGTATAATACCGCCGCACGATTTCATCGAGGAGAACGACCGCATGACCCCCGCCGCCATTCCGCCCGCTCAACGCATCATCACCGCCCTGGACGTGGAGAACAAGGCCCAAGCCCTTGCTCTGGTCCGAACGCTCGACCAGGCCGCCCTTTTTAAAGTCGGACTGGAACTGTTCACGGCCGAAGGTCCGTCCCTCCTCCAGGAAGTCCAGGCCCTTGGCAAAGGCGTCTTTCTCGACCTCAAGCTCCACGACATTCCCAACACCGTGGGGGAAGCGGCCCGGGTCGGCGTCCGGCACGGCGCCCGGATGATGACGATTCACACTTCGGGCGGAAGGGCGATGATGGCCCGGGCCGCGGAAACGGCCGGAGAGGAAGCGGCCAAGCGAGGGATCCCCAAGCCGATCCTCCTGGGCGTCACGATTCTGACCAGCCTTCAGAACGACGACCTGGCCTCCGTCGGAATGACTCCCGACACGGCCGGCCAAGTCCTTCGGCTGGCCGCACTGGCCAAAGCATCGGGCCTGTCCGGAGTGGTCTGCTCGGCCAAGGAAATCGAGGTCGTCCGGAAAGAAGTCGGCCCGGATTTTCTGATCGTGACTCCGGGGATCCGCCCGGCCGGGGCCGACGTCCAGGATCAGAAACGGGTCATGACCCCGTCTCTGGCCGTAGCCAAGGGGTCTGATTATCTGGTCATCGGGAGGCCGATCACCCAAGCGGCCTCCCCCTCGGAAGCATTCGCCGCGATCGTCCGCGAGCTTGAAACGGTGCGGTAAACCCCGCCCCTCAGAATCCGGCCATCGAACCGACGGCGAAGATCGCCCCTATAACGACTCCGACCACGATCATCAGTCCGACGATCACCAGGAAGCTGACGACCATGTAGGGGATGACCTTGTCCTGGGGAGTGTCCATCATCGGCGTCTGGAAGCCGAGGTACAGGATGTAGAGCCCGTACAGGGCGGCGATGAAAGCCAGAACGCCCAAGGCGGGAAGAATATGGAAGACACCGGCGAGCCACCCCGGAATCATCCCGTAGACGACCAGCTTCATCGCATTTTCAAGGTTGGCCTTCGAGCCGAAGCTGGGGGCCAGGGCATTGACGACCATGCCCGCCACGTAGACCGAAACGACCGTCAAGGCATAGAACAGGATCGCCTGGAAAAGGGCCGATCCCAGCGGGTACCGGAACGCGCCGAGGTAAGGAATGCGCCGGCCGATGAGCGCGTTGCCGATGAACTGGCAGACGGCCGGAATGGCCGCCAGGGGAATGACGACCTTCATGAACAGGGTCATCACCGGCGTCGATTCGGACTTGATCGTGACCCATTCCTCTTTCGGCTTGAGTAAAATGGCTTGAATGCGGGCGATCAAATTATTCATGGCTCCTCCTTTCCTCGAGTCGGCAAAATCATATGCGGATTGAGCGAACCTGTCAATGGAAGAGAAAAAATTCTGGGGCGAAGGCGGAGGATGGGCGGCAGAAGGGATGGAGGCGCGGGCCGGATTCGAACCGGCGAATCGAGGTTTTGCAGACCTCTCCCTTGCCACTTGGGTACCGCGCCGTTTTTCGCCGAGGGGAAACGGAGGATTGGAGCGGGCGATGGGACTTGAACCCACGGCCTTCTGCATGGCAAGCAGACGTTCTACCACTGAACTACGCCCGCCCAACGGCGGCCGGCCGGGAGTCGCAACCCGGCGGGCAGGACGATAAGCTAACAGAAAGGCTCTATTCTGTCAAACTCATCCCTTCGGCTTGGTCTGGACCCAGTCGCCGATTCGGACCGCATCATCGGCATTGAGGATCTTGATCGTGGCCCAGCGCGGGCCCATCCAAAGCACGACGGCGTTGGCGACGGCGACCGGGCTTTGCTTCCCCTCGCGATGGAAGACGGTCAGCTGCAGGCCGATCTCCAGGCCTTGTTCTTCCCCGATATCGACCACGGCCCAGTGACCGCGGGCGGCGATCTGCATGGCCTCCCTCTCCATGAAGACGACCCGCCCGGTCGGCGCGCCGTCCGATTGGAACGGGACCCGGTATTCCTGCTCCGCTCCGACCAGGGCCTCGCCCTTCCGATAGGGAACCAGAAATTGGCCCGACTGGATGAGTCCGCAGGATTTTTCGATCCTCATCACCGCCCGGCCGGACTCGATCCGGTCGACCCGGGCCCGGCCTCGAAGATAAGCGACGTGACCCAGGACGGAGGGAGGCGCGCCGCCCTTGATCTCCGAACCCCATTCCAGGATGGTCCATAAGGAATCCGGCTGATAGGGGTCGGAGCCCGGAACCGGGTCGGCATAGAACAGGTCGGAATCCGTCAGAATCATTTTTTGCCCGGAGACATACGGCGCCGAAATGCGGACCTGCGGGGGCGCTCCCATGAGGAAAAGGGAGCAATCCAGGTCCGCTTGGCCGATCAGCTTCGGGACGGCTTTGGATGTTTGGGCCCCGCAGAAGACGGCCAGACCTAAACAGACCGCCGCCCAGGTCATGAAACGAAGTGTTTTCATCATGTTCCGACCTTTCGGGCCCGCGCCCCAACCAGTGTATTTTTATTATAACGGGCGTTTTTCGCACTGTCAACGCGGGCGGGAAAAGCGTTTTTCCGCTTGACAAATATCGGATTGGAAGTATGATTTGGTCAGTGGTGGTCGGCAATCATGGAGGTGTCCTCATGGGGAAAAAAGACATCTTGAACCGGATGTCCCGGGACGCAGGCATCACCCTGTCCCAAGCTCAGAAAGCCTTCTCTTCTCTTCTTTCCGGGATGAAAGAAGCCCTCAACGGCGGGGGCAAGATCAACCTTTCCGGTTTCGGGAGCTTCGAGGTGAAGGTCCGCGAAGCCCGGAAGGGACGGAATCCGAAAACGGGGACGTCCATCCAGATCCCGAAAAAAAAGAGGATCAAGTTCAATCCCAGCCGATCCTTCAAGCATACCCTCTGACCTCCGGGCGTGGACAAGCGGCCCGGGCTCCTTTAAAATAGGCTCGGGTTGCAATGAAAACGCCTCTCATCGTCGGTCTCTTTTTCGGCGGCCGGTCCGCCGAACACGAAGTCTCGATCACGTCGGCCAGGGCGGTCTATGACAACCTGAATCCGTCGCGCTACCGGGCCGTTTGTATTTTCATCGATAAAAGCGGCCGCTGGCGCCGGGTTGTCTCCCCCCATGCCCCGAAATCCGCCCGAGGCACCTTTCGTTCGTTCCTTCCCTGGGAGAACGGCGCCGGCCTTGCCCCGATCCGGGCCGACGTCTACTGGCCTGTCCTTCACGGTCCGGGCGGGGAGGATGGAACGATCCAGGGATTGCTGGAGCTGGCCGACGTCCCTTATGTCGGAGCCGGCGTGCTCGGCTCGGCGATGGGGATGGACAAGACGGTCATGAAGGAGGCCTTCCGAAGCCGCGGTCTTCCCGTCGTTCCCAGCGAGACCGTCTCCGAGCCTGAGTTCGCCCGGGCCGCCCCGGCCGTCCGCCGGCGCATCCGGGGCCGGTTGGCCCTTCCCCTGTTCGTCAAGCCGGCCAACCTCGGTTCGAGTGTCGGCATCACCAAGGTGAAAGACTGGCCGGGTTTGGACCCGGCCATGAAGAAGGCCTTTTGCTACGACCGCAAGATCCTGGTCGAACACGGCTTGGACTGCCGGGAATTCGAATGCGCCGTCCTGGGAAATGACGCTCCCAAGGCCTCCGTCCTGGGCGAAGTCATCCCCGGAAACGAGTTTTACGACTACGACGACAAATACCTCCTGAACCGGACCGGGTTCGTCCTGCCGGCTGCCGTACCGGCCGCCCTTTCGGACCGGGCCCGCCACCTGGCCGTGGAGGCCTTCCTGGCCTGCGAGGCCGCGGGCATGGCCCGGGTCGATTTTTTCCTGGAGAACGCGAGCCGGAAGCTGTTCGTCAACGAGATCAACACCATCCCCGGATTTACCTCGATCAGCATGTATCCCAAGCTCTGGGCCCTTTCAGGGCTTCCCTTTCCCTCGCTCGTCGACCGGCTCCTCGCCCTGGCCGTCGAGCGGCACCGGGCCAAGAAGCGCTGCCTCGACCACGGCGACGGGCGATGAGGATCCTCGGCATCGATTACGGCGACCGGCACATCGGGCTGGCTCTCAGCGATCCCCTCGGAATGTTCGCCCAGCCGCTCGAGACGTATATTCTCAAGGACCGCAAGGCCGAAAACGCCGCTTATTTCCGCCGGCTCATCCAAATCCACGAGATCGGACGTTTCGTCCTCGGAATGCCGCTGCGGATGGATGGGACGGCCGGAACCCGGGCGGAAAAAACCAGGGAATTCGCCAAATGGCTCGAGGGTTTAACCGGACTCCCGGTCGTTTTCTGGGATGAACGGTTGACCACCCAGCAGGCCACCGCGATCATGCACGAACAGGGCGTAAAAGAAAAAGACCGGAAGTCGGTGGTCAACCAGATCTCCGCCTCCCTCATCCTCCAAGCTTACCTCACCAGCATGACTCGTGAATAATACCGGCAACACGGACAAGCGAATGAAACGCCCGATCCGGACCCTGCTTGAAGCCCTTGTCGTCCTGGGTTTGGCGGGACTCCTGGGCGGAGCCGGCTGGCTGGCCTGGGAGAGCCGGGCGCCCGAAAACGGCGGGAAGGGCATCGTCATTTTCGAAGTCGAAAAAGGGCAGAGCGTCAGGTCGGTCGCCGAATCGCTGAAGACGCGCGGCCTGATCCGGAAAACCGCCCCGCTTCTGCTCTGGTACAATTTATTCCATCATTCCCGAAGCATCAAAGCGGGCGAATACGCCCTCCCGGCCGGCCGGGACGTCCGGGAAGTCCTGGAAACGCTCGTCCGGGGAAAAATCTATCTGCACCCGGTCACGGTCGCCGAAGGCCTGACCGCGGCCGAAACATTCGACGTCTTTCTCGCCGCCTCGTTTGGAACGCCGGAGGGATTCGCCGCTGCCTTCCGGGACACCGCGGAAATCACCTTGATCGATCCCGGCGCCGAGGACCTCGAGGGATATCTTTTTCCGGAGACGTATCGGCTGCCGAAAGGCGCCTCGGCCTCAGACATCCTGGCCGGCATGGTCTACCAGTTCAAAGACATCTTCGGGCCGAACGAGAGGGCCCGGGCGGCGGACATCGGGCTGACGCCGCGGCAGGCGGTCGTCCTGGCCTCGCTCATCGAGGAGGAAACCGCCCTGGCCCGGGAAAAACCCCTTGTC
Organism: Candidatus Aminicenantota bacterium; assembly: GCA_016931595.1. Lineage (GTDB taxonomy): Bacteria > Acidobacteriota > Aminicenantia > Aminicenantales > UBA4085 > JAAZPG01. Next base: position 6,886 of record JAFGEN010000049.1, read on the forward strand.
TCGGCCGTTTTTCACAACCGCCTTCGGGCCGGAATGAAGCTCGAGTGCGACCCGACGGTCATCTATGCCCTTAAAAAAGCCGGGCCTTTTTCCCGAGCCTTAACCAGAAAAGACCTGAAATTCGACTCCCCTTACAACACCTATCTCTATCCCGGACTGCCGCCCGGCCCGATCTGCAACCCGGGAAAGGATTCGCTTCGGGCCGCCATCCGGCCGGCCGGGGTCGATTATCTTTTCTTTGTCGCGAACCGGGAGGGAGGCCACACCTTCAGCCGGACTCTGAAGGAACACCTGGCCGCCGTCCGCGCTTACAGGGGGAGATAATCCCATAGGCCCGAACGGAGCGGATTTGCATATTCCCGAAGGTTTTTGGTATAGTCGCCTTTTCTTCGTAAACATTGTTTACAGAGGGTAGATTGTATCGTGTTGATAAAAATTGGTTTAAACAAGGCAATGAATGGCATAAACATTGCTAACATAGGCGATGGCGAGTCATCCCTCGCCGAAGGAGGACTGAAGTCCATGAAAAAGTCGATAGCGCTTTTGATCGCGGCGGGAATCACCCTGGGTCTCGCCTCCGGCCTTGTCATGGCCCAGGAGAAACCCGCCGCCCCACCGGCCCAGAACCGCATTCCCAAGAATGTGAAGGCGGCGATGGAGGAAGGACTGGCCGCCCGCGTCTCGGCTAAGGCGGACATTCCGTTCAAGATCACGGAAAATGTCTGCATGCCGGTTCCCGGCCAGACCGCGTCTTATATCTACCTTCTAGTGGATGTGAAGAACGCCGACATGGGTTACGCCGTTCCGCCGACCCCCCAGGTCGTCGACCCGACGGCTCCGCCCGCCGCGGCCAAGCTCTTGGCCCGGACTTATGTCTTCGTCCAATACTACAAGATCCCTGAAGGAAAGTCCCCCTCACTGGAAAAGGAAATTTACATCCCTGCCGCTTTCCAAGTCGACCAGGAGGGTTACGATCCGGAAGCCGTCGAGTGGTATTCGTTCGGATACATTCTCCCGGCCGGCAAATACGTCGCCGCGGTCGCCCTCAGCTCCCCCGATTTCCAGAAATTCGGGATCCAGTACTACGAATTCTCCCTGCCCACCCCGCAGGAAATATCCGCCAACCTGATCACCTCCCCCATCCTGATCCTGAAGGACTACGCCCAGACCGAGCAGCCGGAAACTTCGGCCGAGCTCCACAAGGGCCTGCTGGCCTGGTCCATCGCCCGGATCACCCCCAACCTGGAGCGGACGATTCCGGCGGCTTCCCCCCTCGACCTCTTCTTCTTCGTGTACGGCGCCAAGCCCAATGCCACCGGCCGCTTCGACCTCCAGATCGAATTCGAAGTCAACCAGACCGACGGCAAGCCGGCGATCAAATTCGCCCCCGGGGAGTTCAAATCCCCCCTGGTCAGCCTGCCCCTCGAGATGAAACAGACCCTCCAGGTCACAACGGGAGACAAGGTCGAAACAAAGCAGCAAGACCTTCCGGCGGGAACCTATGTCCTGGTCGCCAAGATCAGCGACAAGGTCTCCGGGCTGAAGGGAGAATCGAAAGTCGAATTCACGGTTAAATAAACTGGAATAGGAGAGTCCGCGGAAGCGGGTTCGACCTTATCCCGGCCGGCGGCCTTCCCCACGCGGGAAGCGCCGCCGGCCGTTTTTTTTCAGGCTGATTTTTCGAC
>JAFGEN010000303.1 GCA_016931595.1 Candidatus Aminicenantota bacterium
ATCCTGATCCCGCTCATCGTCGTGCCCCAGCTCCTTCTCTCCGGCGTGGTCATCCCTTACGACGACCTGATCACGCCCCGGTCCCGCGTCCGGGCCGTGCCCCTGTACGCCGACATCCTTCCCCCGCGCTGGGGATATGAAGCCCTGGCCGTCCGCCAATACACCGGGAATGCCTACACCCGCCATATCCTGGAAGCGGACGCCCGGGTGCGCCTGGCCGAGTTCGACCTCGACCATTACCTGCCCGAGGTCCTCAGCCTCATTCAGTCGCTGCCCTTGCTGCGGGAAGAAGACAAGTCCGATGAAATTGCCGGAAACATCCGGATCCTGAGAAGCGAGATTCCCCGGCTGGAAAAACGGACCGGAATCGCCGCGCCGGTCCTCGCCGCGGGCAACGGACCGAAGGAGCTCGACGAGGCGGCGGGCCGGAGGCTCGAAGACTATGTCGCGGCCTGCCGGAAGATGATTTTCGAGCAGCGAAAGGAAGCCGCCGCTGAAAAGCGGGCGGTCCTGGACCGGCTCGAACAGGAGATGGGAGCCGAGGGTCTGGACGCGCTCAAGCGGCGCCACACCAACCGGTCCATCGAGAAGCAGGCCCTCAACCTCCAGGACCTCGAACCCATCGGCCGGGCCGAAGACGGCCTCTATCAGAAAGTTCTCCCCATCTATCAACTCCCGCAATCGCCCTGGGGAAACGCCCACTTCCTGGCCGGCTGGAAACGCCTCGGCGAAAGGGTCTACCCGACCTTTGTTTTCAACATGGCCGTCCTGGCAGTCCTGACGGCGATTCTTTATCTTTTGCTCTGGGTGAAGGCGCTCCCGCGCCTCCTCAACGCCGAGGGCGCCCGGCGGCGGGTTTGATTCGCAACTCAATTCAGGCGGTCATAAACTCCAGCGTTAAAACGTTCTCCGCGCCGTCCCGGCGGTATTGAACCCGGTCGGTCACTTCCCGGATGAAGAAAATCCCCAGGCCTCCGACTTTTCTCTCCTCCAGTCCGACGCCGGTATCGGGCTTTTCGACCTCGAGGGGATCGAAGGCAATCCCCTGGTCCCGTATTTCGACGACCAGGGCCTGTTCCGGGGTCTTTTCCCAGCTCACGTCCACCGGGCCCTCGGCTCCCCGGTAGGCGTGAAGGATGACGTTGACCAGGGCTTCCTCCGCGGCCAGGCGGATCCGGCCGCGGGCCTGTTCGGAGAATCCGGACTCGCGGGCCCCCGCATCGATAAATTCCAGGATCTCATGCAACCCGTCCATCCGGGCCGTTCGACGCATGTGCGGCATGGCGGTTCCTATCCGGCCGTCGCCCGGGCCGACACTTACCGGACCTCCAGCTTGACGCTCTCCGAGTGGCTGTTGAATTCGGGAGCGTACATGCACTCGATATGGGCCATCCCGCTCTGGTAGGCGCCGCGGTGCTGAACCCGAAGCTCGTACTCGAAAACATAAGTCCCTTTCGGAAGGTAATCGATGAAGAAATGGCTCGCCGTGTCCTTGGTCGATTCATAATAAGCCAACCCGTCCTGGAACCGGTACCGGGACAGGACGTTGACGGGTTCAAGACCGGAACCCCGGTGGTCCTTCAGGTGGACGTACTCCATGTCCCGGTCCGTCCGCAGCTCGATCCGGGCGACCACCGTGTCGCCGACGGCCAGGGGACCCCGAACCGGTTCGATTTCCGGCCCCCTCCTGGTCGAACGTTTGACGAAAAGCGACTTCTTGAGCCGGAGCGGATTCTGCTCGTGCGGAGTGATCCTGGAGATATCCTCCAGATACTGCCAGTGGACGCCCCCCCAGGCGATGCCCGTGTCCGATTTCCGGACCTCGATTTCGCCCATGGCCGGCTCGATCTCGGAAGCGGCGTAGCGCTTTTCATAATACCCCGTCCCGGCTTCGACTTTCTCCGGCTCGACCTTGATTCCGCCGAGGGAGACCTCGACGACCGCGTCGGAGGACAGGAGGTCCGTCCCCCGGAGAATCAGGCCGTAGACGGCGTCGGCCGTGGCCTTGGACGTTTTCCAGTCCCGAGTCTGCTTTTGCTTGAGCAGCCAGACGCGGCATTCCTCGACCGCCGCCGCATCGTTCATCACCTCGTCGAAGGCTTCGATCATCATCGCCTGCGTCTCGATCGGGGCCCGGTACCACCACCAGGACAGCTCCGTCTCCGCCCAGTATCGGCCGAGTTCCTCGTCGACCTTGCTCCGCTCCTTGATCGACCGCATAATCTTGCGGGCGGTCTCCGCGTCGCCGAAACGATTCAAGCCCAGCGCCAGGTGGGACTGGCTCTGGCGGTTGCCGAGCTTCAGCCAGTGCGTCGCGCCCTGCTCCAGAAAGTACTCGACGGCTTTTTTCGAGGCGGTCGGAATGGGCCGGTCCTTCAGAAAAAAGCTCCGGGCGTACAGATAAAGGGCGATCGAGGGGCTGAGGTTGTTCTCCTTTTCCCGCTTGAATTTGAGGATGTCCTCGTGGATTTTTCGGATCCAGGAGTCCAGGCGATCGAGCGCCCGGACGGCCGGTTCCCGGGAAACACCCTCGACCCCAAGGTGCTTGAGGCGCCCGAATCCGGTCGCAATATAGAGGGTCAGGTAATCGTTGCCCGGGCCGCCGGGAAACCACGGCCAGGCCCCGTCGGAAAGCTGCATGTCGGAGAGCTTCGTCATCGCCCGCCGGAGGCCCGAATTCAGAGTGTTTTCGTCGAAGAGCAGGCCAATGTTCCGCTTGGCCCGGCTTTCGTTTTTCGCCTCGATGACCCAGGGGGATTCCTGAAGGAGGACGCTTTTCAGGTCCTCGTTCTTTTCCAGGTTGGACTGAAGAGCCGGAGTCCCCTTCCACAGGTCGAAGACCCGGCGGATCTTCGGGTCGGAAGCGGCGATTTTTTTGGCCAGGGCGTTGGCATAGAGGCGGTTGAAAACCTGCTCGGAGCACTCGTAGGGGTATTCCATCAGGTACGGCAGGGCCTGGACCGCATACCACGCCGGGTTGCTCGCCACCTGGACGGTCAGGCTCAGGTTGCGAAGGGTCGGCGATCCGCCGGAGGCAGCCAGCTTATTGAAAGTGAATTTCTTCTCCCCGGCCCCGCTGATCCAGAGCGGGATCGACTCCCGGACCAGCAGTCTTCGGCTGAGGACAGGAACCATCCCCTCTTCGCCGTCGGAAAACTCCCCGGTCGCAGCGACCGCCTTGAATCCGACCATGTCCGCCCCGTCGGGAACGGAAATCGGCCAGGAGAAGGACTGCGACCGGCGGGCCGGTATTTCAAAGGTCTTCTTCGGTCCGGCATTGGCCAGGGCCGCGTCCAGGGATTTTTCGCTCAGGGGGTTGAAGAACCGAAGGTCCACGGCCCCGGCCATGTCTTTGTCGGTCATGTTCGTGACCTTGACGGTGAATTCCAGGGCGTCCCCCTCGCGTAAGAACCGGGGCGGGTTCGGCTGGACCATCAACTCCTTCTGGGTGACGGTCCTCGCCTCGATCGACCCGTTGACGAGGTCCGGGGTATGGGCGAAGCCGAGGAAGCGCCATTCGGTCAGGGCTTCGGGCATTTTGAATTCCAGGGTGACCGTCCCCTTCTCATCGGTCAGAAGATGGGGGAAGAAAAAGGCCGTTTCGTTCAGGTTCGTCCTAGCCTGGACGCCGGAGAGGTCCGGCCCGGCGGCCGGCGGGGCTTCAGCCTCCTCCCCGCCCTTGTCGCCTTCCAAGACTCCGCCGACGACACCTCCCAGCACGCCGCCGATCACGCCGCCTTCGACGGCGTCCGCGGCTCCCGGGGGAACGGCCGAAGGCGTCGGGGCGGCTTCGGCCGCCCTCATCATCCGCCGGTCGCCGTAATCGAAATCGAAAAGCCTCGAGGTCACCATCCGGGGAAAACGGATGTAGGTGGCCGTGCCGTAGGAGCGGGAAGGATTGAGATTGTCCCGGAACACCCGCAGCGATTCCAAGCGGTTGGTGAACGAACTCCGAACAACGGTGTAATCGCTCCGAAAGATGCCGGCGACCGAAGAAAACGCGTGGGGATAAAACTGGTCGAGCGAAGCGTCATAGAGGGCCGCGACCATCTCGGCCGCCTTGATCTCGGCTTTCGGACCGGCGATCTCGAGAGACCAGGTTTCCTCCTGGCCGGGCCGGAGCTTGGACCGGAACGTCGCCCACTTCAGGTCCAGCCTCTTGTTGGACCAGGGGACGTGGACCCGCCGCTCTTCGCGATACAAGCGGTTGTCCTTGACGATCGCGGCTGAGACCGTGAACCCGCCCCGGAACGACTCGTCGACCGGGAAGCGGACAACGGCCTGGGTGTCGACGCCGGACGTCCAGGAACGCTTCAGGCGGCGGCCTTTATGGTAGACCTCGATCAGGACGGGACCCCGCTCATACCCCGTTCCCCAGAACAACTCGAACGCTTCGCCCGGTTCGACGGAAAGGGACCGGGCGGCGACATGGAACGGGACGCGGACGGAAAACGCCCCGGCCCCGGGGTCGAGGACGAGAAAGGCGAAACGGCTCTCGACCGGCGTCCCGTCGGCATCCTTGGTCCGAAGGATCGCCCGGTACGCCCCTGCCTTCAAATCGAAGGGGACGTTCAGAGGAGGGCCGTCGGAGGCGGACGCCGCGAATTCCCGTTTCGCCACGGCCGGGCCTTCCGGCCACCGCCGCCAATCGGCGGAGGCGGCGGACTCGTTCTCCAGGCCGAAGAGGTCGCGCGGCACGGGACGGTCGGGGCCTTTCAAGGCGTAAACCTCGACGGTCCCTCCGGCCGCGACCGGCTTGCCGTTGAGGGTTGTCGCGGTCACGGAGAGGACCACCGGCCTTCCGGCTTCCTGCCAGCCCGCACCCCTGATGTCGGCCTCCAGGGACGTGAAACCCACCCGGACGAAACCCGAGGCGCTCCGCGTCTCGCCCGTCCCGTCGGTCACGTCGGCCTGGACGGAATATGTGAAAACCGGCTGGGATGCGGGAACGGCCTTGGGGTCGGGCCGGGCCGGGAAGGCGATCTCAAACTTGCCCGCATCATCGGTCCGGACCGTCCCGTGGGCGATTTCCTGGGATTCGTTCCGGTAGGGAAAATACCACCAGGACGGGAACCGGACCTCGCGGACCACCCGGTAGCGGACGGAAGCCCCGTCGATGGGCGCCCCGGTATAGGACATCGCCTCGCCCGGGACGCGGACCTCTTCATTGAGGCGGAATTCGCGGTCCGGCATCTCGATCTTCACCTGGAATTTCGGGCGCTTGTACTCCTCCACCCGGACGGTGCAAGAGCCCCGGGGATCCCCGGTTGAGATCGTCATCGCCCCCGTCAGGCGGTCGGCCGGCGCGGTGAAAACGCCGCTGAACGACCCGAACTCGTTCGTGATCAGGTTGAGGGAGGCGATTTCCTGTCGGTTGGCGTCGCGGAACTCGACCCGGACGCCCTGGGCGGCCAGGGCCCGGTATTCGGCCCTGTTGGCGTTGGCGCTCAGGCACAGCCCTTTGAAATGGATCATCTGGCCCGGACGGTAAAGCGCCCGGTCGGTGAAAAAGACGGTTTGACGGGAAGCTTGAACCCGGCCCCGCGGAGAACCTGTCTGAACCTGCGTTTCCGCGATTTCGGTCCGCCCGTCCTTGCGGGCGACCAAGACCCGGTTGCGATAGGAATCGAGCCCGGGAAGAGCAAAGGCGCCCTGCCCATCGGTCCGGGCCTGGCCGCTTTGAATGAAGAGGCGTTTATTGTAGTCCCACTCGTAGAGAAGGATTTCGGCCCCGCCGACGGGATCTCCGGCGTCATTGCGGACGACGAAGCCCTCGACCGCCGGGCCGACCCCGGCGGTCACGATTCCGCATTCGCTGACCCAGAACGTGCCGGCCGAGACTTTGTTTCTCCCGGTCTGGGAAAATCCGGCCTCGGTGCCGGTCAGAAGACGATAAAAACCCGGTTCAAGAGAGGGCATTTCGACGGACTCCCGGCGTTCCTTGAAGTCGGTCGTCGGAGGAAGCTCGACCGTCCAGGATGCCGCGGCCGGAAGGCCGAGGGCCTGCTTGATCCTATTGTCGCTCGCCCAGAATAGGCTTTCGCCGTCTTTTCCCGCAAGCAGTCCATCGAAATCTTCTTTGACCGCCCGGAAATAAAGGGCGGTGAGGTTTCTGTAACTCACGGCCAGACGCGAGGTTTTTCCGGGAAAAACGACCCGCTCCGCTCGAACATCAAAGTCGCGGGCCGTGATCTCGGCGATCAGGACATCGCAATTTTTCCCGCCCAGGGAGAGAGGGTGGGCCTTCCGGCCCCGGTCGGCGACGGCATAGGCTTCGACCAAGTCGCCCCGGCTCCGGAGTTCCCCGGCCCGAAGGAAATCCGCCTGGCTGGAAAGAATGGAGGCCGGATGGGCCCGGGCGATTTCCTCCAGCCGGGCGATATACCGGTCCGGCCCGGACTCGCCGGCGGCCAGGCTTTTCATCGTCCGAAGGCGGTGGAGGTCGGCGTCCAAAAACACATCCCGATCGGCGTCGCCGCGGTGAAAGGCCAGGAGGTCCTGGTAAAGATGCACGGCCCGGAGCGTCGGCGAATCGAGATCGGTCGTTTCCGGCTTGTACCGGATGAATTCGTCGGCCGGCCCCAGGGCCGGTGAATCCGCCTCCAGGACGAAGGCGTCCTCCGGGGCGGAGGCGACCCGCTCTCCCGAAGCGTAGAAGTCCAGGGCCTCGAAAGCGGCGAAGTCGAACAGGGTCGGGCGGCGGCTCAGGGGCTGGTTTCCGGCCTCGAGAAAATCCTTGTAGAGCGAAACCGGAATTTTCTTCAACCGGGCCGCGTCCATGAGGACATCCTGATAGATCGCGTCGATCTCCCGCATGATCCGGCGGAGGTCCCAGGTGGTGAAATCCTTCTCGTCGATTCCCCCTGCGGTCGCGTCGCGCCGAAGAAAACGCCACTCGTTGCGGTCGAAATACTGCCGGAACCATTGGGCCAGGATGACCCGGAGAAGGGTCTTCATCCCGGCCGGGGCCTTCTCGATTTCCTCCCGAAGGCGGGTCACCCGGACTTCGGGCTTATTGCCTCCAATGACGGACTCCAGGACCAGTTGACGGGTCAAGGCCCGCAGCGCCTCTCCCTCCCGCTTCTGCTCAATGGAGATCCGGACGATATCCTTGAGGTGCCCGATGGCCGTTTGGGGCAATCCCTCGCGGTCGGCGGCCTCGACCTTCTTCCAGAGTTCTTCCGTGGAGACTTTCGGTTTGTCCTGGGGCGGCTTGGCTGTCATGATCCCTCCCGGAACCGTGATGAGAAAACCGGTCAAGGCGACCGCGAAAATCGCTCGTCGGGTTGATAAGCTCATGACGCCTCCTCCTCCGGCCGGCAGCCGGCAGGCCGCAAAGGGCTCCTTTCTTTATACACGCAGAACCACGGAAAGCAAAGGGGTCAGGTCTTGTATTATGGTGTTTTTTGACAAGACGTGTCCCCAGCCCAATAGGGATTGGAACAGAGTTTTTATATAATACCCTCCTGGAGGAACGGACATGTCGAAATGCAGGATCGCTTCGATTTTCGCACTCACCGCGGTCGCCTCGCTGGCGGGCGCCGGCTTTCTCATCGCCCAAACTTCGGTCTCCCTGGAAACCGGCTGGAAATTCATCAAGGGCGACAACCCGGCCTATGCCGACCCGGGCTTCGACGATTCGGGCTGGAGCCCGATTCTGGTCGACCGAATCTGGGAGGCGCAGGGGAACGACCCCTACGACGGATACGCCTGGTACCGGATCCGGGTCGTCATTCCCTCGACCATCCGGCAAGAGTCCCGTCTCAAGGAGGGCCTCCGCATCGCCCTGGGGAAAATCAACAATTTCGATTTATCCTTCCTCAATGGACGGCTTTTCGGCCGGAACGGAAAAGTCGTTCCACCGGGAGCCGCCCCGGATGACGATTACATCAAGGAAGACAAATCGCTTTACGACCTGCTCCGGACCTATATCCTTCCCTTCGACGACCCCCGCATCCTTTGGGACAAGGAAAACGTCATCGCCGTCCGGGTTTTCGACGAGGGAGGCCAGGGCGGGATGTTCGACGGAGAGCACGGACTTCGGGCCGTCGGGTTCCGGGATTTCATCACCCTCGACTATAAATCCTCTCCGTTCGTCTTTTCCCGGGCGGACGCCGGAAAGACCCTGACGCTGCGGAACGACTCCTTGAACCGGACGTTCCGCGGGACGCTGACCATCCTGGCCGTCGCCCCCCTGGACGGGAGCCAAATTCGAAAGAAAGAACACCCGGTCGAACTGGTCCCCGGCGGAAAGGCGCAATTCGATGTTCGCCTCCCGAAGCTCGAGGAAACCGTCGTTCTGACCTACACGATCGATTCGCCCGAGGATGCCGACCGCTGGGAATACCGGGACGGGGCGCCGTACATCCTGACACCCGAGCCTCCGGCCGCTCCGCGCTTGACCGGGCCGAAAATCGTCGGAGCCCGGCCGGGCCGGCCGTTCCTGCACGCCCTCACGGCCACCGGCCAAAAACCGATGACCTTCGCCGTTAACCCGCTCCCCCGCGGGCTGAACCTCAATCCCAGGACGGGAATCATCACCGGGAGGCCGGAGAAAAAGGGAACTCATAAAGTCGAAGTCATCGCCACGAATCCGGCCGGCGAGGACCGGCGCGTTCTCAAAATCGTCATCGGTCCGGATATCGCCCTGACTCCCCAGATGGGCTGGAACAGCTGGAACGTCTGGGGAACGGCCGTCGATGCGGAGAAAGTCAAGGACAGCGCCAGGGCCTTTGTGGACAAGGGATTGCTGGACCACGGCTGGACCTACATCAATATCGATGACGGCTGGGAGATTCCCAAAGACGACCCGCGGCCCAA
>JAFGEN010000304.1 GCA_016931595.1 Candidatus Aminicenantota bacterium
CGTGGCACGAAGGCTATAATGCGTGCCACGGAATGATCCGATGTCCGCCGAGCTGACCGCCCTCGCCGCTACTGCCGCCACTCTCGGCTTCCTTCACACCCTGGCCGGGCCCGACCACTACCTGCCGTTTGTCGTCCTGGCCAAGGCTCGGAAATGGCGGACGGGTAAAACCCTGGCCGTCACCGCCCTCTGCGGCCTGGGGCACGTCGGAAGCTCGATTCTGATCGGGGCGATCGGTATCGCCTTCGGCCTGGGCCTGGCCAAGATCGAAGTCTTCGAAGGGGTCCGCGGCGACTTGGCCGCCTGGGCCTTCATTCTCTTCGGCCTGGGCTACTTCCTCTGGGGCCTCCGCAAGGGCCTGAAAAACCGGGGCCACCATCACCTGCATGTCCATGAAAACGGCGCCGTCCACCGCGACCATCCCGCCGTCCCGTCCGAGGTCCGGGCCGGCCATGCCCACCCGGAGCCCAAGCCGGCAAGCTTGACGCCCTGGATCCTCTTCACCATCTTTGTTTTCGGCCCGTGCGAGCCGTTGATCCCCCTGCTGATGTTCCCGGCGGCCAAGGAGAGCGTCGGTGGCGTCATTCTGGTGGCCGCCGTTTTCAGCCTGACGACGATCCTGACGATGATGGCCCTGGTCGTTCTCCCCCTGGCCGGGTTGAAGGTCCTCCCGATGGCCTTCCTCGAGCGATACATGCACGCCGCAGCCGGATTCACTATCCTGGCCTGCGGCCTCGGGATGGTCTTCCTGGGCCTTTGACTTCCCGATTTTCTTCGTTTAAACTTCTTCGGGTAGGTGTTTTTAACCTGCATTATTCATAAATATTTTAAAAATCTTATAATTCTATTGTTTTATATAAGATAGGAAATATGAGGATTTACCCTTCGGGCCTCGCAACTGCAGCCGTCTCGACTCGTGCATAATGCAGGTTAAAGGAATTTTTCGTGACCCGCTCCCGATATTTCATCCCGGTTCTCCCGGCCGTTTTCCTGGGAACGGCCGCAGCCCTCTGGGCCCTGGCCGCGGTCTCACCCCCTCAGGGGGAAGCAATGCTGGTCGGTCCTCAGCCCAAGGCGAAAATCACCCAGGCCGTTCCCGACTGGACCCGGCTGGCCAAGTCTTATGAGCCGAACGACCGGGTCGTCATCGGCCTGCAGAACTTCGAGAAATCCGCCCGGATCCGCGTCTTCGTCGGAACTTGGGACGCCAAGGGAAAATCTGTTGTTGCCGCCTTGATCAAAACACTCGAGACGGCCCAAAATCCGATGATCAGCGTGGATTGGATCGGCGTCTCCCGGGACCTCAAGGAGCCGGCGGCCGACCTCAAGTCCTACGGGGTGAGGAAGGTCCCGACGATCATCGTCTGGGTGGACGGGGAGGAGCGGGGACGGATCGTCGAGGTTCCCCAGCAGACGGTCGAAGAAGACCTGGCCGGACTTCTCCTGGATATTCCCGCTCCGGACGCCGACATGGAATATTTCCGGATTACGCCCCATTCGCATCTCCCGATCGACTGCACCCCGTGCCACATCCCGTCCCGCCGTTCTCCTTGATCCCGCCTTCATCCTTTGTTTTCCCCCGGGGTTGGGCTAAAATGCGGGTGGCCCGACAGAAAGGATATTGATGAAGATGAATGAGTTGACCATTCCGGCCGTTTTTCACCGAAGCGCCGAGCGCCATCCCGGGCGGGACGCCCTCGGATTTTATGACGAAGCGCCGTTGACCTACCGTCAGCTCAAGGAAAGGGTCGATCATATCGCCGCCTTCCTGGCCGACCGGGGGATCGTCCACGGCGACCGGGTGGCCATCCTGAGCGAGAACGGCCCCCACTGGGGCGTGGCTCTCCTGGCGATCACCTCTCTGGGCGCCGTCGCCGTTCCGATCCTGTCGGATTTTCATCCGAGCGAAATCCACCATGTTCTCCGCCATTCCGAAGCCAAGGCGGTTTTCGTCTCCGAAAAGCTCTTCGGCAAGATCGACGAGGCCGAGTTTGAACACCTCGAAACCCGGATCCTGATCGACGACTTCTCCGAGATCAAGGCCGACATGAGCAAGGACAAGCTCCGTCGTCTGATCGCCGAGGGAGGCCACGAACTGCGAAAAATCAAGACGATGGTCTTCAAATTCCTGGGCCGGATTCCTTCCGGGGTCAGGCCGGAGGACCTGGCTTCGATCATCTACACCTCGGGCACGACCGGCCATTCCAAGGGGGTCATGCTGACCCACCGCAATATTGTCAGCGACGCCGTGGCCACCACCCGGCTGGTCGACGTGAAGGAGACGGACCGTTTTCTTTCGCTTCTGCCCCTGGCCCACGTCTACGAATGCACCCTCGGGCTCGTCACCACGCTGATGCAGGGTTCGGCCGTCTATTACCTCCGCAAGCCGCCCACGGCGGCGGTCCTGGTCCCGGCCCTGGCCGCCGTCCGTCCGACCTGCGTTCTGTCAGTCCCCCTGATCATCGAGAAAATGATCCGGGCCAAGGTTTTTCCGGCGCTTCGCGGCAAAGCCCTGATCCGCTGGGCCGGGCGGATTCCGGCGCTCCGCCGGAAGATCTATCACAAGGCCGGGGCCAAGGTTCGGGCCGCCTTCGGCGGGGAATTGAAGATGTTCTGCATCGGCGGGGCCGGCCTGGCCCCCGACGTCGAGGATTTCCTGATCGAGGGGGGCTTCCCTTACTGCATCGGATACGGCTTGACCGAGACCTCCCCCCTTGTCACGGGGACGAAGCCTTTCGAAACCCGGGCCCGCTCGGCCGGCCGGCCCCTTGATGGAGTCGAAATCCGGATCGCCGACCCTCTTCCGGCGACCGGAGTCGGGGAGATTCTGGTTCGCGGCCCGATGGTCATGCCGGGATACTATAAGGATCCGGAACAAACCGCCGAAGTCCTGTCGGCCGAGGGGTGGTTCCGGACGGGCGACCTCGGGTTCCTGGACGCGGATGGTTATCTGTATATCAACGGACGGTCCAAAAACGTCATCATCGGACCGAGCGGAGAAAACGTCTATCCCGAGATCATCGAATCGGTGATCAACCGGTCGGACGCCGTCTCGGAATCGCTCGTTTACGAGCAGCAAGGGCGGCTGGTGGCCCGGGTCCATTTGAATTATGAAGCCCTGGACGCCGAGTTCATCGAAAAGAAGCTGAGCCCTGCCCAGGTCCGGGAGTATATCCACCGTCTTCTCGAGGAGATCAAAACCAAGGTCAACGAGGGCGTTTCGTCGTTTTCCCGGCTGAGCCGGATCGTCGAACAAACAGAGCCGTTCGAAAAAACGCCGACCCAGAAGATCAAGCGCTATCTTTACGTCGAAAGGATGCTCGACGGTGAAGAAGCGATCCGCATCTGACCCGACGGCTCCCCTTTCTTGGCTCCCGCGCTCCCCCCAAGGGGTGAGGGAAGGACCGGAATATCACCCTCGGTTTCACCCGGCCGGGCGATGGCCGGCCCTCGCCTCTTTGTTAGGATATGCCGGGAGGTTTCTGCTAGGAAGCCGATGAAGATCACGATCCGGGTCCTGAATCCCAACAAGCGGGCCGGTCCGCGCCCCGCGCCGGACGTGTCTCCCGAACCGCCCAAGCCCGAGCCTAAACCGAGAAAAAAGCTATTCTCCTCCAAGCCGAAAGACAACGGAGGGAACGAGCCTCCGGCGGCCGTGACAGAAGCCGCCGCGGCCGCCGTGGCCAGGGAACTGAAAAGGCTTCAATCGATCGCCGAACAGGCTCCGGCCGCGGCCAGGTCGACAGAGCCTGTCCGGGCGTCGCCCTCCTCCCGTCAGAGGGCGTCGGCGGAAGCGCCCGACGCCTCCCTCCAGCCGGATTTCGGCCTGGAGGAGGAACCCGGTCTTTCTGCCATCCAGTCCCGGTTCAAGATCCTGATCGTTGACGACGACCCGATCATCATCCGGCTTTTAACCCACTTCCTGTCCAAATCCAATTACGATGTGAAATCCGTGAACGAAGGGATGGAAGGCTTGAAAATCGCCTTCGCTGAAAAGCCCGACCTCATCCTTCTCGACGTCATGATGCCGGGGATGGACGGCTTCCGATTCCTCGAGCTCCTCAAGAAGGGGAAGCGCTTCGCCAACGTCCCGGTTCTGATGATCAGCGCCCTGGTCGACGAGGACCAGGTCCTCCGGGCGCTGGAAGCCGGGGCCACCGACTATATCGTCAAGCCCTTTTCCTCCCGGATCGTGCTGGCCAAGGTCCACAAGGCCCTGAAAGACCTGTTATGAACGACTTCGCGATCTTCTGGGCGCCCCGGATCCTGGCCGGGTTCGGTCTTTTCGTCGCCGCCCTGTTTTTATTCATCATCGGGCGGCGGCTCGACCTCCAGCGCCGGGAGAAGATTTTCACCGCCCGGTACAAGATGATCGAACAGGAAATCGTCGCCGTCCTGTATACGACGGACGAAAAAGCCATCGCCCGGATCGCCGTCAAGTACCGGACCTGGCCGGACGTGTTGACCTCCGTCCTGGTCAATCTCATCCGGATCGTCGGCGGAGAGGAGAAGATCATCCTGAAGACCATTTTCGCCCTGACCCTTCGGGACGACCTGATCATCGACCTGGAATCAGGAAATTACCGCCGGCGGCTGACGGCGACCCGGCTCCTGGGAATGTTCGCCGACCCGGCCAATGTCCCTGCCCTTCTCCGGCGCCTTCGGGACAAGCCGACGATCCAGTTCGCCGCCGTCAATTCGATCGCCGGGTTTCCCGATGACCGGGTTCTCGACTTCGTCTTCCGGGCCTTCGAAGCAGACCCCAAACCCAACATTCACCACTTTACGGACATCGTGTCCAAGCACGGCCAGGCCTGCGAATGCTACATTCGGGAGGCCTTGAGAAAGCCGCTGTCCGAGGAAAAGATCGGGATTCTCATCGAGATGACCGGCCTCATCCCTGCCCGCGGGCTGTATCCCGATATCATCGGCTTCGCCGCCCACCAGGACAAGGAGGTCCGGATCAAGGTCGCCCGGGCCCTCGGACGGCTGCTCATCCCCGATTCCTTCGAGGTCCTGGCGGCCCTGGCCGAAGACCCTGCCTGGGAGGTTGAAGCCCAGGCCGTCCGGAGCCTGGGCCGGCTCAACAACCAGGACGCCCTGAGTGTTCTGGCCCGGGGGCTTCACTCGCTTTCCTGGCACGTGCGGAACAACTCCAAGGACGCCCTTCTCGACATGGGGGCGGTCGGGATTCGGAAGCTGAGGGAAGTCTCGGATACGACCCAGGACCAGTTTGCCGCCGATATGGCGGAGATGGGCCTGGAGGAGGCGGAAGGATTGAGGAGCGCCTGATGATCCCGATCCTCAACACGGTCTTCGACCTTGTCTCCAACGGGATCCTTCTCTATTTTTTCGCCATCAATTTCCTTTATGCCGTATTCATCCTGTTGTCCGTCATCGGCATCATCCGCCACAACACCCTCCTGAAGTACGTCACCCTCAACGACATGTTCGCCCAGCCCATGATCAAACCGGTTTCAGTCATCGCCCCGGCCCATAACGAGGAGGCGACCGTCGTCGACAATGTCCGGTCCCTCCTGGGCCTGGAATATCCGGTCTACGAGATCATCATCGTCAACGACGGCTCCTCGGACCAGACGCTGGAGCGTCTGATCCAGGCCTTCCATTTCAAAAAGACGAAGCGCGTCTTCCGTCGGGTCATCCCGACGAAACCCGTCCGGGGAATTTACCTCTCGCCGATCGCCCCCAAGCTGGTCCTGGTCGACAAGGAAAACGGACGGAAGGCCGACGCCCTCAACGCCGGGCTCAATGTCGCCCGTTACCCGCTGTTTTGCGCAATCGACTGCGACTCGGTCATCGACCGGGACGCCCTTTTAAAGATGGCCCGGCCGTTCCACGAAGATCCCGAGCAGACTGTCGGTGTCGGCGGTGTCGTCCGCCTCAGCAACGATTGCATCATCAAGAACGGCCAAGTCGAAAAAGTGAACATGCCCAAAAGCTGGCTGGCCCGGATCCAAATCGTCGAGTACCTTCGGGCCTTCCTGGGGAGCCGGCTGGGGCTCAGCAAAATCGGGAGCCTTCTGATCATCTCCGGCGCGTTCGGCATGTTCCGTAAGGATGTGGTCATGCAGTGCGGCGGCTACGACCACAAGGCGATCGGCGAGGATATGGAACTTGTCGTCCGTCTGACCCGCAGGCTCCGGGAGCAGAAATCCAAGTTCCGGATCAAGTTCATCCCCGACACCCTCTGCTGGACGGAAGGACCGGAGAGCTGGAAGATCCTCAAAAGCCAGAGGAATCGCTGGCAGCGCGGATTGATCCAGGTCCTCCAGGCCCACAGGAACATGCTGTTCAATCCGCGCTTCGGCGTCACGGGGCTGTTCGCCCTTCCCTTTTATTTTGTCTTTGAGATGCTGAGTCCGCTGATCGAGCTGTTCGGCTATCTGATCCTGGTCTATTTCATCGCCACGGACGGCCTCAATTCGCCCTTCGCCATCAAGCTTTTTTTTCTCGCCATCGTCGCCGGCATGTTCTTGTCGCTTTCGGCCATCGTCCTTGAGGAATATGCCGAGAAGCGGTTTCCACGGTTCCGCGACGTTCTCATCCTTTTTGCCAGCGGCTTGGCGGAAAACCTCGGTTACCGGCAGTTTATCGCGTATGTCCGGGCCAAGGCCTTCCTGGACGTGATGAAGGGCAAACAGGGCTGGGGAACGATGCAGAGAAAGGGCTTTTCGACCGCCAAAAAATCCTGACTCCTCCGAATGCTTCGGGAGCCAAATTCCGAGGGAGAAATATTTCTCACGGGGAGCAACCTTTTTAACGCATTCTTTCTCTTAAATGGATATGGAATGCAGCTCACCGAGGAGAACATGATGGCACGCAAATGGATTCTATTTCTCGGAGCGATCTTTTTCATTTCGAGCGGTTTGGCCGCCCAGAATCTGACGGTCAAGGGCTTTGCCGATGAGAATGTGGAAATCAGGGACATCCTCCTGGAATTTCCCCGCACTGGAAAAAACACTTTAAAGGCCACCCTGGTCAACCGGAGGCAGGAGCCTCGAAGTTTTGCGGTGGATATCCGAACGGAAGGGGTGTCCCTGGGGATGGCCAATTATCAGTCTTATTACGGTTTCCAGGTGCCGGGCGGACAATCGATGTCCATCGAAGTGCCCTACGAGCTGAACGCTCCGGCCATATCCAGGATGATCATCCGTTTAGGGACGATTCCCGAACCCTTCGACCGTGAAGCGTGGAATACGCAATCGGCCGCATGGCAGGACGAACACCCCTTGCCCAAACCCGAATATTTCTGGAGAGAGATCGTCACCTTTGACGTGGCCGAGCAGTACCGCCAAAGCCGGGACAATGCCGTTGATGATCATGAGATCCTGTTGAGCCGAATCCGGAAGGACGATCTGCCCGAGATCAAAAAGAAGATCCTGGGGCTGATCAAGAGCAGGAAAGGCGACGATCGAAGGGACGAGCTGCGCCGGGCGTTTTATTCGGGAAGAGAGTATCCGGCTTCGTTTGATCAACGAGCCGGGACATGGGAGGGGACCTACGATTACGATGCGTATATCGGCGATAATGATCATTTTTTAAGCCTTTTTTCCATTTCCGCGGAGGCCGGAAACCGCATTTCCGGATTTTTCGTCACCCGAAGGGACAATGCGGGCAAGAAGAGGCCCTTGATCGTCTTCCTCGGCGGGAATCCCGGTGGAACGAAAGAGGTCTTGGTCCGGAGAATATTTCCTTTGACCTTGGCCGGATACCATGTCTTGTGCGTCGAACGGCGGGCCTCCTCCCGGAAGCTGGATTCCCTGGACAAGTTCCGGTCGAATATCGCCGACCCGGTCACCGATGTCATCAGAACGCTTGACTTTATCGAACAGGAGTATGCCGGGTGGATTTCAAGCATCGGAATCTTTGGGATTTCGCAGGGCGCGCAGGAGGCGAAGTTTATCGCCGCTTTGGATGACAGGATTGAGGCCATGGTTTCCGTCGTCGGGACCACGTCCAACGAGGCCCTGTTCAGGGACAAGGAGCGTTGGATTCCCACCTTGTCGGGTTTACTATCTTTCCCGCCATCGGACTGCCCTCTCCTTATTTAAAAGGCGAGGATCTGGATGAGGAGGCTTTTCAGCGGTACAAAGATATGGTAAAACCAGAGCACAACCTGCTCGCCAAAGAGGCGTACGAGCGGCTCGTGCCCGACTTTGTCGATTTCGATTCCGTCAACGTGATGCCCCTGGTGGCCCCGATTCCGCTCCTCATCGTGACCGGCGCCCGGGATGTTCAGTTTACCGTCGATGGCGTCGTGGAGGTCGATGAAGCCGCCCGTTTGGCCTACGGGAAGTACAATCTTGAACAATGTCATGATCTGGTCATTCAGCCCCGGGCGTATCATCACCTTTCCCCATTGGGCGAGAATGCGGTTATGGCGTTTCTTAAACGGTGGCTTCAATAACGAACGGCACTTCCGCTTCCTTGGTGATCGAATATTAACCCTTATGCGGGCGAAGTCTTCGGCTTTCGGCGGCCGCCGTCGACTCGGCCTCCGGTTCGACTCGGGAAAGCGAATCCGGCCTGTCCGGAAAGGTGCGGTTTTCGAGCCGCGATTCGGTTACAATGGGTCCTGGTTGATCCCGAGAGGAGGCCCTTGATGCGACGAGTTCCGTTTGTGGTCTTGCTTGCGGCCGTCATTCCGGCTTTCTGCGCCCCGCCGGTCTCGGCCGGACAAAATCCGGATCCTCTGACCCTGCAGGTCCGTCCGACGATCTTTTTCATCGAAGAGGGCGGCGTTCTCCGGCAGAAATGTGAACTCATCGTCGATCATCCCGGCCCGGAGACTTCGGCCGAGTTGAGGATCAAGGGATTTCCCAAGGAGCTTCGCTACGTCCTTTCGAACCTCGGACCGGGGGCGAACACCATCTCCATCTTCCTGCCCGATCATGCCAAGACCATTCGGGCGACGTTCACGGTCACGGCCGGGGCGGCAACGGCCGCCAAAACCGTGTCCCTGGCGCCCCAGCGGAAATGGACCGTCCATCTCATGCCCAACTCCCATACCGACATCGGGTACACGGAGCTTCAGCCCCGGGTAGCCAAGAGACAGGCCGAATACCTCGACCGGGTCGTGGAGTTTTGCCGGGCGACCGACGGCTATCCCGAGGAGGCCAGGTTCCGCTGGAATATCGAGATCGCCTGGGCCCTGGAGAATTACCTGAAAAACCGCCCGGCGGATCAAGTCGAGGCGCTTCTGGAGAGGCTTCGCTCAGGGAGAGTGGAGCTTTCCGGCTGGTATGTCCAACTCTCGGACGCGTTCGGCTGTGAGGAGCTCGTCCGGGCCGTTCTTCCCTCCCGGGAATACAGCCGGACCTTCGGTTTTCCCCTCCGGTCGGCGATGAACAATGACGTGACCGGGTTCAGCTGGGCTTCTCCCCAGATCCTCAGCCAGGTCGGAGTCCGATATTTCGCTGCCGGGATCAACGAGACCCGGTCCCGAGCGCCGCTCCGCAAGCCGAATCCCTTTTTCTGGGAATCGCCGGACGGCTCCCGGATTCTCGTCTGGAACGGCGAGCATTACATGTTTTCCAATATCCGCCTCAAGCTCCATCTCGGCCTGGCTGAAAGCGAAGTCCCGGTGGAAGAGTATCTGGCCGGGCTTCAGGCCCGGGAGGATTATCCCTACGACCTGGTCGGCTTTCCGATCAGCGGCGAGGTGACGGACAATGCCGGGCCCCGCAAGGAGCTTTCCGACCGGGTCGTCGAGTGGAACGCCAAATGGGCCTACCCGAAGGTCCGCCTCTCGACGATGACCGAATTTTTCCAATCCCTTGAAACCGGCTTCGCCAAAACCATTCCCGTCCACCGGAAGGCCTGGCCCGATTATTGGACCGACGGGGTCGGGTCGACCGCTTATGAGACAGGTCTCAACCGGCAGGCCCATGGCGACCTTCTGACGGCCGAAAAATTGGCCGTGGCGGTTTCGCTTGTCGAGCCGGGCGCCGTCGTCCCGAAAGATGAAATCCGCGAAGGCTACCGGCAGACGATGCTGTTCGACGAGCATACCTGGGGAGCCCACAACTCCATCAGCGAACCGGACTCGGAGCTGGCCCGGGGGCAATGGGTTCACAAGGCGGCCTTCGCTTACAATGCCCGCGAGATCGCTCGAACCGTGAGGGACCGGAGCCTGTCCGTCCTGATCGGGAACATCGCAGCCGGCGACGGGTACTCCCTGGTCGTCTTCAATCCCCTGTCCTGGAACCGGACGGAGATCGTCCGGACGACCCTTCCCCGGGGCCTGGCTGAGCTCAAGGGAAAATTCCAATTGAAGAACAAGAAATCGGGGGCGGAGATCTCCTACCAGATCGCCGAACCCCAAACTCTGATCTTTCAGGCCGACGACGTCCCTTCGATCGGATATGCCGTCTTTGAGGTCGTACCCGGCGTCTTGCCCTCTCCGCCCGCTCCGGTCACGGTTGTCGATGGGAACCGGATCGAAAACCGCTGGTACAAAATCACGGCGGATGAGGAGACCGGGGGATTGCGGAGCGTCATCGAAAAGGAATCCGGCCGGGAGTTGGTCGATCCGGACTCGCCGTACCGGTTGAACCAGTTCATCTATGAAAATCCGGACGGCGGCCGGGCGGCCGTCGATGATATGGGGAAACGGGCCTCCTTCAAGCGTTATTCCCCCTCCTCGGCCAAAGCGGCGCCGGGGCTTCGGGGTCCGGCCGCTTCCAGCCTGATCCTCTCTTCCAAGGCGTTCCGTCATCCCGAAATCCGCCAGGAAATCATCCTCTACGACGGTCTCAAGCGGATCGACATCATCAACCGGATGTGGAAGGAGGAGACGCGCGAGCCGGAGGCCGGCTATTTCGCCTTCCCGTTCGCGGTGGAGGGCGGCCGGTTCCGGTTCGACATCGCCGGAGCGGCGATGGCCCCCGAGACCGACCAGCTTCCCGGAACGACGCGCGACTGGATGGCTGTCCAGGATTGGGTCGAAGCGGCCGGGCCGAACGGGAGCGTGACCTGGACGCCGATCGAGGCCCCGCTCGTCCAATTCGGCGACATCAACACGGGGAAATGGCTGACGAAGCTCGACATTCGAAACCAGACGGTTTTCTCCTATGCCTTCAACAACCTCTGGATGACGAATTTCAAAGCCGGGCAGGGGGGGCCGCTCGAGTTCCGGTATTCCTTCGCCGGACGGCCCGGGGGGGCCGATCCCGTCGCCTCCGCCCGATTCGGGGCGGAGGCCGGAACACCGCTTGTCACCGGTTGGCTGATGAGAAGAAAGAAAGGCCCGCTTCCCGAAACCGGGATGAGCTTCTTTTCCGTGGACAAGCCCAATGTCGTGATCCAGGCCCTGACCCTTCCGGAAACGGGCGGAGAAGGACTCGCCTTCCGTCTCCGGGAGATCGGCGGTCTCGAAACCCAGGCCCGGATCGCTTCGGACCTGTTCACGGCTGAAACCTTGACCTACACGGTCACCGATATCGGAGAACATCCGGCCAACGCGTTCGAAGTCGTGCCCGGGTCGGTCTACGTCCGGCTCAAGCCGTACCAGATCGTCACGGTTATCGTCCGTAATTTCAGATAAAGGGAATCGCCCGAAAAAGATCAGAGACCCATCAGCACCCGGCCGAGCTTCTCGGGATCATGGCGGGCCAGGTCGTGCCCGCCGAGAAGGTCGGCCTTGAGAACACGCCGATCTTTGAGGTCGGGGTCGACGTACGCGGCTTTCTCGGCCGCATATCGTTTCATCAGGAGGGCCGGGGGTTTCCGATCATTGCAGACGATGGTCCGGACGACCCCGGAACCGAGGTAGCGCTCCAGCTCCCCGACGAAATCCGAGGCCTTGAATCCCAGGGTTTCGCCGGCCTTGGTCATGATGTTGCAAACATAGACGACGCGGGCCTTGGATTCCCGCAAGGCCGGCTTGACCCCTGCGACGAGAATATTGGGCAGAATGCTGGTGTACAAGTCGCCCGGACCGATGACGATCTTGTCGGCTGTCCGAATCGCCCCGTCCGCTTCCCTGTTGATCCGGGCCCTGGGGACGATGAACAGAGACTTGATCCGAAGCCGGGGGTCGTGCTTCGGGATGTTGATATTCGTTTCTCCGACGATCGTCTGGCCGTTTTCCAGGACGACGCCCAACTGGCAATTGTTGAGGGTGACCGGCAGAACCTGGCCCTGGACGTTAAGCAGCTTGGCCGCCTCCCGGACGGCCGCCGCATCGCTTCCGGTCAGGTCGCGAAGCACCGTGAGGAAGAGGTTTCCGAAACTGTGGCCGTTGAGCCCCTGGCCCTTGCTGAAACGGTATTCGAACAACGACCGGAGCAGGCCGGCTTCCCCGGCCAGGGCGAGCAGGCAGCGCCGAAGGTCGCCCGGGGGAAGAAAACCGAATTCGTCCCGGAGCCGGCCCGTGCTCCCGCCCGAATCCATCATCGCCACGACGGCGGTGAGGTCGACGGGGTAATGCTTCAGCCCGCGGAGGACGTTGTAGGAACCCGTCCCGCCGCCGATGACGACGACCTTTTCCCTCGTTTTCTTTCCCATCCGCATCTGCGCCTGGACTTTTTCCGCCTCAAGTTGCACCCTCCCCGTCCGCCCTTTTTCCCCATTTTCTGTATATAGGGAATTCCGCCCCAAGTCAACCCGATTTCAGGCCGGCTTCGTTGACCATGCCTCGGCGGCATGGTATAACCTGCCCATGAGTCCCCTGACCTACCGCAAAGCCGGCGTGAATATCGACGCCGCCGACGCTTTCATCCGCTCGATCAAGCCCCTGGTCCGTTCGACATCCCGCCCTGAAGTCCTGGGCGGCCTCGGCGGATTCAGCGGCCTGTTCCGGCCGCGGTTGAACGGGATGAAAGAGCCTCTCCTCGTTTCCTCGACCGACGGCGTCGGGACCAAGCTCGTGATCGCCGATTATCAGCGGGTCTATGACACCGTCGGCCTCGACCTCGTGGCCATGAACGCCGACGACATCGTCGTCACCGGGGCCGAACCCTTATTTTTCCTCGACTATATCGCCTGCGGCAAGGTCAAGCCCCGGATGCTCCACCAGGTCATCCGCGGGATCGCCCGGGGCTGCCGGGAAGCCGGCTGCGCCCTCATCGGGGGCGAGACGGCCGAGATGCCCGGCCTTTACGGCGAGGACCAGTGGGACCTGGCCGGCTTTTGTCTCGGGATCGTCGACAAGGCCAAGCTTATCGACGGCCGGAAATGCCGCCGAGGAGACGCGGTCATCGGGCTGGCTTCCAGCGGCCTCCACTCGAACGGTTTTTCCCTCGCCCGCAAGGTCTTCACGCAAAAGGAGCTTTGCGGACCGGTCGGCCGGACGCTCCTCCGCCCGACCCGGATCTATGCCCGGATCCTGCTTACGGCCCTGGCCAGACTCGAGATCAAGGCGATGGCCCACATCACCGGAGGCGGTTTCTACGACAACATCCCCCGGGTCATCCCCGGGCGGTACGGAGTTCAAATCCGCAAAGGGTCATGGCCTGTTCCGCGAATTTTCAAAACGATCCAGGAGCGGGGCGTGATCGAGGACCAGGAGATGCACCGGACCCTGAACATGGGCATCGGGATGGCCGTTGTCGTTTCGAAAGCCGAGGCGGCCCGGGCGGTCCGCCTTTTCGGGTCGCTGGGCCAGAAGGCTTGGGTGATCGGCGAATTGACCTCCGGCCGTCACGAAGTCGTCATCGATTGACCCGCCGTCGGCCCCCCTTCTCCCTCCCGGGGCCGTTCCAGCGCCCCCTTCAAAGCCAGGATGCCGGCTGAGGCGAGGATCCCCGCTCCTCCGGCCACCGGCCAGAGGGCGTTTCCCCCAATCTCGGCGTACAGCCAATTCCCGGCATAGGGGGCGATGAACATCCCGGCCGAAAACATCAAGCTGTAAAGGCCCATATATCGGCCTATGGCCGAACCGGCTCGGGAAGCGGCCAGAGTGGAGGCATAGGGCATGGTCAGGATTTCCCCGAACGTCCAGACGACGACGGTGAAGGCGGCATAGGCGAAGCCGCGTCCGAAGGGCAGGAGGGCGAAACCGAGACAGGTCATGGCCCCTCCCAGGGCTACCATCCGGACCGGCGATCGTTTCCCGAGCTTGTGGACCAGGACCATTTCGACGGAAACGATGAGAACCGTGTTGACCGCCCACAGCAGGCCGATCCGGTTTTCCGGGAGGCCGTAGACGGAGTTGAGATAGAGGTTGAATGTCGAGAAGATCTGGGAGAACACGGTCATTTGGACGAGGAGTAATCCCAGGAAGGCCAGGTAAGGTCCGTCCCGCCAGGGGGAATGGCCTCTTCTCACCGCGGCCGCGGCCGGGGACGAAAGAACCGGGACGGGTTTAAGAAGGAGCGCGATGACGGCGGCCGAGGCCAGGGTCGTCAGTCCGTCGGCCCAAAAAAGCCAGCGGTAATCGATTAAGACAAGGAAGCCTCCGACGACCGGGCCGAAGGTGATGCCCAAGTTGGAAGCCAACCGGCGAAGGGCGAAACCCTTGGTCAGACGCTCCCCGGCGCAGAACCCGGTCATGGCCGTGTCGTTGGCCGGGAAGATCGCGGCCGAAGTCAGGCCGTAGAGAAAAAGAAGGGCCAGGGCCGGGAGGAACGTCCGGGCATATCCGGCGGCGATCAGGATCATCCCGGAGAGAACCAGGCTGCCGATCTGGATCGGCCGCACGCCGATGCGGTCGGTCAGGTGGCCGCCCAGGTATCCGCCCAGGATCGAACCGAGGCCGAAGGCGCTCAAGACTTGACCGGCCTGGATGAGGGAGAAGCCGAGTCGACGGGTGAGGTAGATGTTCAGAAAGACCAGGACCATGAAGCCGCAGCGGTTGATGAATTCGGCCAGGGCCAGAATCCAGGCGTCCCGGGGCAGGCCGCGATAGGCATCGCGATACAGGCTGATCGTTTTATTCCACATGGACCGGAGGAATCCGCTATTTCAGGAGGGAAGCCCACTCGAAAAGACCGGGGGCCAGTCGGTATTTTCTCAGGGCGGCGGCTGTTTCCGGCGAGATTTTTTCCAACCATTCCCCAAGCGATGTCCGGACGCCGGCCGGAATTTCGACCATTGAAATCACGCGTGTCCGGAGCCTCGACCGCCGGAACCGGTTCTTCCTCTCCGGAGGGTCGAGGAAGTCGATCCATCGGGAATTGGGATTGACCAGGCCGGCCAGGCGCAGACCGCGGGAGGCGAAGGCCCGTTCCCAGAGTTCGGCCGCATAGCCGAAGTGCGTGCAAAAGAGGGCCGCATAAACAGGGGCCGTCGGATCGGCCAGTCGCTCGGCCGCCTCCGCGACGAACGATGAGATCAGGCGCTCCGTTTCCTTGCCCCGCCAGTCTTCTTCGATCCGGCCGACGAGGTTTGGGCAGGGTTGGGGGGTCAGACGCGAGGCGTCGATTCCCGAGGCGATGAGCTTTTGAAGGTGAACTCCTTCGGCGATGGTCGTTTTTGTCCCGAAGAGCAGCCCGACGGCCCTGGGTTCGGCTTTCAGCGCTTCGGCCATCTGGGCCGCCCCCGCTTCGATGATCCCGGCGATGGGAATGTTTGTCTCCCGGACGAAGGGCACGTCGTCCAGCAAGACCGAAAGGGTGTTGCAGGCGACCAGGATGAGGTCCGGTTTCACTTCGGCGGCCAGGCGGCGGAGCGAACTGTCGAAAACCAGAATGCGCTGCCGGCGGGTTTCGAGGCTGTTATAGCCGCTGTCGTTGGAGAAGAGGGAGTTCCAGAAAACCAGGTCGACGCTCCGGAACGACCGGGCGGCCCGAAGCCGGGCGGCGGCTTCGGCCATGACCGAGAGACCTCCGAGCCCCGAGTCGGTCACGGCGATCGTGACCTTGTCCCGGGTAAAGAGATTCGGCCAATCGGCCTCCATCCGCGCCGCCCCGGCCCGGCTGAGCCCGCAGAGGAAGAGAAGAAGACCGGCGGACGCCCAAGCCTCTGCCCGAATCGCTTTCCGCCGCCGTCCGCATCGCAACATGCGCCTAATCTAACCGGAAACGCCAAACGGCGCAAGCCGGCCAGGCCGACCGGGAGCCCTGCATTTGGAAAAAAACGGGGGAGATGGTAAAATATGGGCACGTTCCCGATCGTCGTGGGCGTTTAGCTCAGCTGGGAGAGCGCAGCGTTCGCATCGCTGAGGCCGGGGGTTCGAATCCCCCAACGTCCACCATCTTTTCCGCTGAAAAGCGCTTGGTTTTTTTCGACCAAGCGTGGAATCCGCGCCCGCGGCTATGCTCCGGCGCGAAATTAAGCCCTTCCCAAAAGCAACCTTTTTGACGGCTTTCCCATCTACTACGGTGTGGAGAGAAACATGATGACGCCTGAGCTGGCCCTTTCGCCCAGTATGGATTTCGGCGATAATGCCGGCATGAAGCATTCCCGCCGCGATGAGCCTGTTTCCATTTCCGGTGCGCAAGGGGAAGGGTTGGCCGACCTTATCGTCCGCAGCCAGGCGGGCGAGACGGCCGCGATGGAGGAAATCTACCGCCGCTTCAAAAGCGCCCTTTTCAACCTGGCCTTCCGCTATTCCTACGACCGGGCGTCGGCCGAAGACCTGCTCCAGGAGATTTTCATCAAAGTCTTCACCCATCTGGATACCGTCAAGAATCCGGAGACGTTCCCCGGCTGGGTTTTTCGGATCGGATTGAACACGTGTTACAGCCATCTTCGGAGCCGCCGGACGGAAATGGAGAAAGGGATGCCGCTGGAGCAGATCGAAGGGACCGTCCTGGGCGCGGCCGAGGAAAACCCGGCCGCCGCCGCCCGAAAACCCCTGGACGACGGGATCGCCCGGCTCCCGGCCAAGCTCCGGGAAATCTTCCTTCTGCACGATGTCCAGGGATTCAAGCACGAGGAAATCGCCCGGTTGCTCGGCCTGTCGGTCGGCACGTCCAAGTCGCAGCTGTTCAAAGCCCGGCTCAGGATGCGGGCTTTTCTGGCGGGAAAAGGCGTTTGCTAGGATACGACCATGAGAAAAGAAAAGAAAACAAAAATGAAGTGCCCGCGAGCTCACGAACTGATCGGCGAACTCCTCGAGGAGGCCATCGGAGACGGGGATCGGCGGGAACTGGAAAAGCACCTCGAGTCCTGCTCTGAGTGCCGGGATCTGCTGGCCGATTTCCGGAATATCAAGACCCAGGCCGCGGCCCTGCCCAGACTCGAGCCGTCTTCGGACGTCTGGCCGGCCATCCTTTCCGGCATCCGCCGGGCGCGCCGGGCCGGAGCCCGTTCTTCGGGGCTGCGGGGCCGGCTGGATTGGCTGTTCCTCCCGGGACGGCCGCGTTATGCTTTCGCCGCGACCCTGGCCCTTCTCGCCGTTGTCGGGGGACTGGTCCTCGTTCGGGGAAGCCGGCCGCCGGCCGTCCCCCCCGCCGGGAACGGGGACGCCTTCACGCTGGCCAAGCTCGAAGAAGCCGAAACCCATTACCGGCTGGCCATCCAGGCCCTGTCGGAGGCCGCGGCCGGGCAAAAATCCCTCCTCGACGCCGAAACCCACGAAACCATGCAGCGCGACCTTCGGGCGATCGACTCCGTGATCGCCGCCTGCCTGGAAGCCGTTCGAAAAAACCCGCGGAACGTGGACGCCCGGGTGTATCTCCTTGGGGCCTACAGGGGGAAAGTGGACTTCCTCGATGCCGTCATTGCTGCAAAAAAGAGCTCGGCCGCCCCTTCGGCCGCCGATATCATCCTATGAATCGCTGAAAGCAAGGAGAAAACGCATGAACATTCAAATGAAGAAAATCCTCATCGTCCCGGTCGCCTTCCTGGTCTTGGCCTTGACAGCCGGGACCCTGGCCGCCGACGAACGGTTCGAGGAGAAGTTCGCCCGGACGGAATCGCTGGCCCGGGATGGAAACGTGTCCGTCACAAACGTCTCCGGAACGATCCGGGTCCGGACTTGGGACAAGGCCGAGGTTCAAGTCGACGCGGTGAAAATTTCCCGGGCTTCCTCGTCGGCCAAGGCCAAGGAAAACGCCGACCTGGTGAGAATTGAAGTGGTCAAGGAAGGGGACATGGTTCGGGTGGAGACCAAGTATCCCGACCGGAAAGAGCGCCGGGGCAATCTCAACGTCAGTGTGAATTATGTCCTGTCCATCCCGGACCGGGCCGCCCTTCGGGTCAACAATGTCAGCGGGAACATCGATGTGGAGAATATCGGCGGGCCGCTCTCCATCGACGAAGTCAGCGGAGATGTGAAGATCGAAGGCGCAGCCGGCACGGTGGATTGTAAAACAGTCAGCGGCGGAGTCACCCTCTCCGGTGGAACCGGCGACGTGAACCTCAAGGCCGTCTCCGGCCGAATCGTCGCCTCGGGGGTCAAGGGTTCGATCGAGGCCGAGACGGTCAGCGGCGGCATCGTCCTCAGGGATGTCCGGGACGCCCGCTCGGTCCGGGCCAAGACGATCAGCGGCGGCATCGAATGCGAGACCGACATCGTCTCCGGCGGACGGTACAGCTTCGACGCCCTCAGCGGCGGCGTCGAGCTGGTGCTCCCGGCCTCGGCGTCCTTCAATCTGGAAGCCGAAACGTTCAATGGGACCATCAAAACCGACTTCGCGGTGACCGTTTCCGGCCGGGTATCACCCCGGGAACTGCGGGGCGTTGTCGGTTCCGGCGGCGCCGTCCTCCGGGTCAAGAGCTTCAGCGGAACGATCGAGATACGAAAGAAATAACCGGCTCTCCGGCACCCTCTTTTTCAGCGCCCCCGGATGTTCTCCGGGGGCGTTTTTTTTCGGGGCCGGGGCCGTCTCGACCCGTGAATAATCCGGGGTCGATGTGGGCGGATAAGAAAATTTGCAATTGACAAGCTTCTCCGTCCGAAGATACACTTGATTTCGGAAGCATGCCATGGGCCGAAACGGCCTGAATTTCTTTTCATGGGCGGGGAGTCCTTTATGAAGATGACCGGCCGCGCTTTTTTCGGTCGAAAACCCGTTTTGGCTCTTGTTTTCCTTCTGGCCGGGTGGGGGTGGTCGGTCTCCCCCGTCCGGGCCGCTTCGACTTCCCGGGCCTTCCAGAACGACTTTGTCCGAGTGACCATCGCCGAGGGTTTGTCCCAGGGCACCGGATTTACGATTTTCCAGGACCGCCAGGGATTCATCTGGATCGGGACCGAGGACGGTTTGAACCGGTATGACGGTTACAATTTCCGCATCTATCGGCCGACGGACGACCCTGAGAGCATCGGCAACACCCAGACAAACGCCATTCTCGAGGACTCGAGCGGAACCCTTTGGCTCGGAACGAGCTCGGGGCTGAACAGATATAACCGCGACCGGGATAACTTCACCAGATTTCGCAGCGACCCGGACGACCCCCGGACGATCAGTCCCGGGGCGGTGTATTCCCTCTGCGAGAGCCGGTCTGGGATCCTTTGGGTCGGGACCGACGGCGGCTTGAACGGGTATGATTTGAAAACGGGAGTTTTCACGCGCCACGTCCGTCCGGCGGTTCAGACGCAGAATCCTGTCGACCGGGCGGTCCGGGCCATCGTCGAGGACAAGAATGGTCTTCTCTGGCTCGCCACGTCCAGCGGACTGCATGGTTTCAACCCGGCCGATGGGTCGACCAAGCGCTATGTCAACGACCCCTCCGACCCACGGAGCCTCAGCGGAAGCCGGGTGACCTCATTGTTTGACGACCCGGACGGTCCGCTCTGGATCGGGACCGAGGGTGGGGGCCTGTGCGCCCTGGACAGGGAGAAAGGGGAGTGCACCCGCTATCTCCAGGATTTTCGGAACCCCAGGAGCCTGAGCAACCCGAACGTCTACGTGATTTACCGGGACCGGTCGGGGAATCTCCTGATTGGGACATATGACGGGCTCAACATTTTCGACGACGAAACGGGCGATTTTACCGTCATCCGCCACAATCCGGCCGACCCCAACAGCTTGAGCATGGATTATGTGATCTCCATCGCCGAGGACCGGACCGGCGTCCTCTGGATCGGAACCCGGGGCCGGGGCTTGAATAAATATGTACCCGACCGAAAAAAATTCGGGGTGCTGCGGGACATCATGGGAGGGAAGAGGGCTCTGGTTTCCAACCGGATCCGGTCCATTGCCGAGGATTCGGAGGGGAATATCTGGTTTGCCTCCGAGGACAAGGGGCTGGGCCGCTGGAACCGGCGGGATGATACGCACACGTATATCGAATACGAGCCGCGCCGCCCGTCCGGGTTGAACAGCAACGCGACCTATTCCCTTTGCTTTGACAAGTCCGGCGTGCTTTGGGTCGGAACGTTCGGCGGCGGCCTGAACCGCTATGACCTGAAGACGGGAACCTTCCGCCATTTCCGGCACGTCCCGGGGGATCCGTCCAGCCTGAGTCACGATTCCGTCCGAAGCCTGTTCCGCGACCATCTCGGAATCCTCTGGGTCGGGACCGAGGGGGGCGGGTTGAACCGCTTCGACCCGGAAAAAAATGCCTTCGTCCGTTACCGGAACGACCCGTCGCGGCCGGATTCCATTTCCAACGACATCATCCGGGTCATCCAAGAGGACCGTTCAGGGAACCTCTGGGTCGGTTCGCGGGGCGGGATCAGCAGGCTGGACCGGGAAAGAGGGACATTCGTCAACTTCCGCCGCCGGCCGGACGTACCCGGAAGCATCAGCAACGACTATGTCATGACCCTCTGTCCCGACCCGCGCGGATATCTCTGGGTCGGGACGACCGACGGCCTCAACAAGTTCGACCCGAAAACAGAAACGTTTACTTCCTACGGGACATCGAACGGTTTTCCCAACAACATGATCTACGGAATCCTCCTCGACGATGCCAACCTCCTCTGGATCTCGACCAACGCCGGACTGGTCCGCTTCAATCCCGAGACCCTGGCGGTCAAAGTATTCGACGTCTCGGATGGATTGCAGGGGAACGAGTTCACCGGTGGCGTCTGCGCCAAGACAAAGGCCGGTGAGTTGTTCTTTGCCGGAACGTACGGCGTCAATTTCTTTTTCCCCGGCCGGATCATCGAAAACCCCTATCCGCCTTCCGTCGCCTTGACCGACTTCCAGGTCTACAACCGCCCGGTCGAAGTCGGCCAGGAAATCAACGGCCGGGTCGTTCTTCCGAAGGCGATCTGGGAGACGCCGACGATCGAATTGAGCCACCGGGAGCGGTTGATTTCCTTTGAATTCGCCGCCCTCCACTTCGCCGCCCCGGAAAAAAACCGGTTTGCCTACATGATGGAAGGGTTGGAAAAAGAATGGAATGAAGTCCAGAACCGGCGGTTCGTCAGCTACTCGAACATTCCGCCCGGCCGTTACATCTTCCGGGTGAAGGCCGCCAATAACGACGGCCTCTGGAACGACGACGGGATCGCGGTGTCGGTCCGGGTTTTCCCTCCGTTCTGGAAAACGTGGTGGTTTTTCGGCCTGGCCGCCCTGGCCTTTCTGTCGACGGTGGGCTTGTCTATCGGTTCGCGGGTCGAACGGGCCCGCCGGCGGACCTCGCTTCTGGAAAGCAAGGTCCGGGAACGGACGGCTGAACTGCAGAAACAGGTCGCCGTCCGGGAAGCGGCTGAAAAGGAGCTTGAAAAGCGGCGGCAGTACCTGGAATCGATTTTCACCAATGCCCCGAACGCGATCGTCACCATCGACGGAAAAGGCCGGGTGACCGAATGGAATCCCGGGGCCGAACGGATTTTCGGCTGGCGGAGGGAAGAAGCCCTGGGCCGGAATGTCGACGACCTGGTCATCAAGCCCGAGCTCAAGGAGGAGGCCGTTCAGCTCTCGGATGTGGCGTATTCCGGGACGATGCTCCCTCCCCGGGAAGGCGTCCGCCACCACAAAAGCGGCATCCCGATCCCGGTCATCATGGGGGGATCGCCCATTCAGGTCGGGCCCGAAGTCGTCGGAGCGATGTTTGTCTATACGGATATCACGGAAATCAAGCGGGCCGAGGATGCCGCCCACGAGGCCAACCGGGTCAAGAGCGAATTCCTGGCCAACATGAGCCACGAGATCCGGACGCCGATGAACGGGATCTTCGGGATGACCGAGCTCGCCCTGGAGACGGACCTGGCCCCCGAGCAGCGGGAATACCTGGAGGCCGTTCAGTATTCGGCCGGGTCGCTGATGAGCATCATCAACGATATCCTGGATTTCTCCAAGATCGAAGCCAGAAAGATCGAGCTCGAATCGATCCCCTTCCGCCTTCGGGACACGGTCCATGCCATGATCTCCGGCGTGGCCCTCCTGGCCGAGAAGAAGGGCTTGGAGCTGGCCTATCATATCCCCCCGGAAATCCCGGACCGGGTCAAGGGCGATCCCGGCCGGTTGCGGCAGATCCTGACCAACCTCCTGGGCAATTCGATCAAATTCACGCCCCGGGGCGAGGTCGTCGTCACCTTCGGCCTTGAAGAACGGCTCGAAAACAAAGTCCGCCTCCATTGCCAGGTTCGGGATACCGGGATCGGGATCGCGCCGGACAAGCTCAACATGATCTTTGCCCCGTTCACCCAGGCCGACAGCTCGACAACCCGGATCTATGGCGGAACCGGCCTCGGACTGGCCATCACGGCCCAGCTTGTCGAGCTCATGCACGGGCGCATCTGGGTGGAGAGCGAGATGGAAAAAGGAAGCACGTTCCATTTCATCGTCACTCTCGACCTGCAGACCCAGACCGAGCAGGAAATGGTCTCGGCCCGGTATGAGGATTTGGCCGACCTGCCGGTTCTCGTCGTGGACGACAACGCCACCAACCGGCATATCCTTCGGGACATGCTGACCCAATGGGGATTGAAGCCGACCTTGTCCGACGGCGCCGGCCAGGCCCTTGACTTGTTGCGCACCCAACTGGCCGGGGAGAAGCGGTTCAAGTTGATCATCACCGATGCCAACATGCCCCTGATGGATGGGTTCGAGCTGGCCGCTGAAATCAAGAAGATCCCGGAATATGCCGGCGTCCAGATCATGATGCTCAGCTCGGCCGGTTTGCGCGGCGACTCGGCCCATTGCCGGGAGCTGGGACTCGCGGCTTACCTGACCAAACCGGTCAAGCCGGCCCTTCTCCTGGATGCCATCATGCTGGCCCTGGGGACGGCCCCGGAAAGGCGGGGTGAAGCCGCCCTGATCACCCGTCATTCGTTGAGCCAGGTTGCGACCCGGTACTCGATTCTCCTGGCCGAGGACAACATCATCAACCAAAAGCTGGCCGTCCGGATCCTGGAAAATCGCGGCCACCGGGTGACCATCGCCGGAGACGGGGCGGAGGCCCTCGAGGCCCTCAACAAGGAACGCTTCGACGTGATCCTGATGGACGTCCAGATGCCGATGATGGACGGGATCCAAGCCACGGCCGAGATTCGGCGGCGGGAGGCGCAGACCGGCGCGCACGTCCCGATCATCGCCATGACCGCCCATGCCATGGCCGGAGACAGAGAGAAGTGCCTGGCCGCCGGAATGGATGATTATGTCTCCAAGCCGCTCAAACCCCTCGACATGATGAAAACGATCCAGCACGCCATCGACCGAATCGGAAAAGAGCGGCGCGGTCTGGTTCGGGAGATCTAACCCGCATTATTCATAACAATACTCAGAAGTCTAATTTTTTCACATATCATGAAGGAACCGCGGCCGCCGGATTACGACGTCGTTTTGATCACGGGCGAACCTCATGTCGATCATCCCCTCTCCGCCTCGGGGATGATTTCCCGGGTTCTCGAGGAGGCCGGCTTTTCCGTCGGGATCATCGAACATCCCGACTGGAAAGGCGACGCCGATTTCCTCCGGGCGGGCGCCCCCCGCCTCTATTTCGGGATCACGGCCGGATCGGTCGACAGCCTGCTCGTCAACCTGACGCCGCTCAAACGGCGGCGGGAGACGGACATCCATGCCCCCTATCGCTCGGCTATGCCCGACCGGGCCGTCCTCGTTTATGCCAACAAGGTCCGATCCCTGTTTCCCGGCGTCCCCATCGTGATCGGCGGCATCGAGGCCTCGCTCCGGCGCTTCGCCCATTACGATTACTGGGAGAACCGGGTCCGCCGAAGCCTGCTCCTCGACTCCCGGGCCGACATTCTGGTTTACGGCCCCGGGGAGTATCAAGCCGTCGAAATCGCCCGGCGCCTGGCCGAGGGCCGCGACCTGCAGGGGATCGCCGGAACCTGCATCGTCCGAAAGGAAAGGCCGGAGCTGTTCATTGAGATCCCCTCGGCCGAGTCCGTAACGGCTTCTCCCGAAGCGTTTGCCGAAGCCCAGATGCGGATGACGGTCCGCTCGCCCCTGGCCCAGGGCCATGATGCGCGCTTCGTTCTTCAATACCCGGCCCCGCGCGTAACTCCCTCAGACCTCGACCGGATCTACGCCCTGCCGTTTTCGCGGATGATTCCGGCCGGCTTCCCCGAGTTTCGAATGGCCCAGTTCTCAGTCGTCACCCACCGGGGCTGCTTTGGGCATTGTTCCTTTTGCGCCCTGGCCCTCCACCAGGGCGAGGGGATCGTCTCCCGGAGCGAGGACTCCATCCAGGAGGAGATCCGGCGGCTGGTTCGCCATCCCGAGTTCAAGGGGTATATCGACGACCTCGGCGGACCGACGGCCAATATGTACGGGATGGACTGCGAAACGGTGTGCGGAAAGCCCTGCCTGGATTGCGCCAAGAGGCCGTCACATGACCGGCTGATCGCGCTTCTCCGCAGAGCCCGGGCGGTTCCCGGGGTCAAAAAGGTCTTTGTCCGAAGCGGCGTCCGCTTCGACTTGGCCCTGGAGAGCGGGGAATACATCCGGGAGCTCGTCGGCCATCATGTCTCGGGGTTTCTCAAGATCGCTCCCGAGCATGTTTCAAAACACGTTCTTCGGCTGATGAACAAGGACGGGGGAGTGGCCTTCGAGCGGTTCCGGAAGGCGTTTCGAGCGGCCGATCCCGCCGGCAGGCAGAAGATCAAATCCTATTTCATGGTCGCCCATCCCGGCTGCGGCCCCGGCGAAGCGCGGGAGCTTGCCCGGGAGGTTCGCCGCCTGGAAAAGGACGGGGACCGGCCGGTCGAGGGCGTCCAGATCTTCACCCCGACGCCGATGACCCTTTCCACCGCCATGTACCACACCGGCCTCGATCCCCGAACCGGCGAGCCGGTTTATGTCCCCCGGACGTTCCAGGAAGTCAAGGAACAGAAACGGATGCTCCTCTCCGCCCGGCCCGGCCGGCCGAAGCGCCGATAGAACGGTCGAAACAGGAGCCGGGATTCCATTTTTCCCGCCGTCCTTCGACTCCATCACATCGCAGCCGCATGAAGTGCGGCCGCGGGACATGAGGGGAGATGGATGGCTGACTATCGCAAAGCAATTCTTGCGGCACTTCTGGCCCTGGCCGTCGGGGCGGGGTCACGAACGGCCGGAGCAAAACCCGGCCGGCCGACGGCGATCCTGGAGTATCGCCTGGGCGAGACCGATTCCCGAGTCCTCTTGCATTCCGGGAACAGGACGTGGACGGCGGTTCTTCCCTCCGAGCGGTCGATTGAGCGAAGCGTTTCCGGTTTTATCAGGGAATCCGGCCGACCGACGGGTGACATCAAAGCCCTGGACCGGGCCGCTGTCCGGATCGCCGGCGAGATCATTCCCTTTCGTCGGGAGTTGGAGAATATGGACGCGTTCCGGTTGATCGTGGTTCCCGACGGCGTGCTGAACGAGCTTCCCTTCGAAGCCCTCCGCTTCGGCGAACACATGGCCCGGCTCGTCGAACGGTTCGCTCTTTCGTATTCTTCCTCCGCCCGGACGGCAGGCTCCCGGGAAAGGAACAACCGGACGGCCTGCGTTTCGAGGATTCCTAAGATCGGCCTTCTTTCGACCGAGGGAGCCAGGCTTCCGGGGGCGGATCGGGAAATCGCCGGGATCTCGGGATTATTTGCCGGGACCGGATCAGGCGTCTGCACGGGCCGGTTCGTCATCGAGAGGTTTTCAGGCCGTTCGGGCAAGGGATGCCGCGTAGTTCTTCATTTTGCCGGCCATGCCGGCCCGCAGGCCGGGGGTCGGGACCGGAATGCCCTTGTTCTCCGGGTCGAGGCGGGAGAGGCCGGGCTGCTCTTCCCCGAAGAGATCCGGCGGGCCGGGATTGCCGCCGAGCTGGTCGTTCTTTCGGCCTGCCGTACAGCGGGCGATCTATCCCGGAGCTTTTTGGAAGCCGGCGCCCGGTCGGTGGTGGCGACGCTCTGGCCGGTGGCCGATCGGCCTTCAAGCAGGCTAGTGGCCGCCTTTTACCGCCGCCTGAGAGCCGGGCGGGAAAAAGCCGAAGCCTTGCGGGAGGCGAAGCTCGAGATGATCCGTGGAGGACATGTCCATCCCTTCTCCTGGGCCGGATTTATCCTTCAGGGAGACCCGGGTGGAGCGATCTCCTTCCGATAACAGCCCGGCCGCGGGGCCCTGATTGGCATTTCCCGAATCATTCGGGCTAGAATACGGGCCATGGATGCTTTGTTATTCCCCCGGGAGAACGCCGAACGCCTAAAAAGCCATGCATTCTCCTTGGGTTTTTCCGTTTTTGGGATCGCCGATGTTGCCGCGGTTCGCGATGAGTTCCGACTCCCCCCGGACCTGCGGAAGCGTTTCAGCCGGGCCGTCTCCCTGGCCCGGCGGGTTATGAACGGGGTGCTCGAGGACATCGAGGATCATCCCACGCCTCTCTATTTCCACCACTACCGCCAGCTCAATTTTTTTCTCGACCGGGCCGCCTTCGATTTGGCCTCTGATATCCAGGCGGCCGGATTCCTGGCTCTCCCGGTTCCGGCTTCCCAAGTCCTGGATATGGACAAGCAAACGGCTCACGTTTCCCACAAGAAAATCGCCGTTCTGGCCGGCTTGGGGCATATTGGGAGGAACAACCTCCTTGTCCATCCCGATTTCGGCTCCAGGATCCGGCTGGTCACCGTGCTGACGGACATGCCGCTTGAGGCGGACCGTCCGACCGGCGCCGATTGCGGTTCGTGCCGGGCTTGTCTTTCCGCCTGTCCGGCAGCGGCGATCAAGGAGCGGCCGGAGGATTTCGACCATCGAGGCTGCTTTGCCAAGCTCGAGGAGTTCCGGCGGCTTCGGTATGTCAGCCAGCACATCTGCGGAATCTGCGTCAAGGCCTGCCGGGGTTCAGCGGTGCGCGGACCGCTTGATATTCATGCCGATTCCAATATATTAGGAATAGGAAAGGGAACGTGAACACCATGAAAAAAACGCTTGTTTTAGCCCTCCTCCTGGCGATGATGGCGGCCGGGGTCGCTGAGGCCCAGGATGATCCGGAAACGGGGATTCCCGACCGTTCTTATAAGTCCTGGAGCGCGCTTCCGATCGCGATGTTCGACAACGACATCGGCTTCGGGTACGGGGCCAAGGCCAAGTTCGTCGACTTCCTGGGAAAGAAAGAGTCGTTCGACCTGATCCTCTTCAACTCGACCAAGGGCGAGCGCTGGTATGTCTTCACCTTTTCCATTCCCGACCTGGAAATCCGCCAGGGAAAAACCTACCCTTTGTCGTTCGACCTCAAGGCCGAATACGATAAGTTCCTGAAATATTCCTATTACGGTCAGGGGATGGACTCACGCGAAGAGGACGAAACGATCCTTACCCATGAAACGAAACAACTCTTCCTGACGTTCGGCCGGGGATTCAGCCCGGCCCTTTCGGCTTCGGTCAGTTACGTGTTTCGGACGATCGACTACTACGATGTCCAAGAAGGCGTTTTTGCCGACGATTTGCGGTCGTTGGAGAAGAAAAACGCGCCATTCTTGTCATTATCGGTCAAGTACGACACCAGCGACAGCCAGATCCATCCGACCCGGGGCGTGCGATTGATCCTGAAGGACGACATTTCGGGAAAAATCATCGGGGCCAAGGATGCGTCCTACAATCGGGTCACGGTCGATTTCCGCAAATACATGCTCGTCTTCGGAGACAAAGACGTGTTTGCTTTCAGGACACTCGTCCAATATATTGACGGCGCGAGCATTCCCCTCTACGATTTATCTTCGCTGGGCGGCGGAAACGAGTTCAATGCCATGCGGGCGTTTGGACTCAACCGTTTCCTGGACAAGGGCAAGTTCCTGGCCAATATCGAGTACCGGTTCCCCCTCTGGTGGATCTTCGGAGGGAATGTTTTCGTCGATATCGGAAACGCCTGGCCGAGCCTGGGAGAACTTGACCTTGGGAAGACGGCCGTGGATTACGGTTTCGGCCTCCGCCTCTACATGAAGGACTTTGCCGCCCGGGTCGATTTCGGCTTCGGCAAGGAAGGAATGAGACTCTATTTCAATTTCGGACATATTTTTTAACCTGGATTATTCAAACAATCCTGAAAATCCAAAAAAAAAAGCGACAAAAAGCGACACGGCCCCTTTCTTGAAGGTCTTGGCACGCGTCCTGATTCGCCTTTCCCTTTCCTTGAATACCCGGATGATTTCTTTGTGCCAAGCGAGAGGGATCGCGAGGATTTCCGCTTCTTTTTTTTGGCGAAAATTCACTCCGAGCGATCCGCCCGTTTCTTGTGCAACCTACCCTAAGCGATGATATTATCCATTCTTAGAATCATCCGGCCGGGCGATTTCCACAATCTTATGCACATAATCTGTGGAAATGCCGTCCGCCTCCGGATGTTTCGCGGCGGATTCACTTCCGGTTCTTGACGTAGAGATCGAACCACTCGATCATTTCGGCCAGGACGGTGAAAACGGATTCACGGGCGCTGTACCCGTGGCTCTCGTAGGGGAGGTAGACGAACCGCGATGTCGCCCCGAATCCCTTCAAGGCGGCGAACAGCCGCTCGGATTGGATCGGGAACGTGCCCGAGTTGTTGTCGGCCATGCCGTGAATGAGGAGAATCGGGGTTTTGATCTTGTCGGCGTACATGAAGGGAGACATCTTGAGATAGGTGTCCCGGGCCTCCCATAGGGTTCGCCGCTCGCTCTGGAAGCCGAACGGTGTCAGAGTCCGGTTGTAAGCGCCGCTTCTGGCGATGCCCGCGGCGAATAGGTCGCAGTGGGCCAAGAGGTTGGCCGTCATGAAGGCGCCGTAGCTGTGGCCCCCGACGCCGACCCTCTTGGGATCGCCCACGCCCATCTTGTCCAGAGTGTCGATGGCCGCCTTGGCGTTGGCCACGATCTGGGTGACGAAGGTGTCATTGACGGTCTGGGAATCGCCGACGACCGGCATCGTGGCGCTGTCGAGGACCGCATAGCCCTGGGTCACGAAAAACAGCTGCGATGTGCCCCGGTAGAAGGTGAAACGGTCGGTCGACCCGCGGACCTGTCCGGCCGTGTCCGCGCTCCCGTATTCCAGCGGGTAGGCCCAGATGACGACGGGGAGGCGGGTGCCTTCCTTGTAATCAGCCGGGAGGTAAAGGGTGCCCGAAAGGTCGACCCCGTCCTCCCGTTTGTACTTGATCCTCTGTTTCTTGACCCCCGTCATCTGAGGGGCCGGGTCGGCGAAGGAGGTCAAGGGCCGCGTCTTCTTGGATTTCAATGCGAGGAGATGGTAGTTGGGAACTTCGGACGCCGACTCCTGGCTGATGATGATCTCGTCCTTCTTCTGGCCGAAAAAGCCGACGAACGTCTGGTATTTCCCGTCGACGCATTGGAATAGACGCTGCTTTTCCCCGGTTTTCAGATTCATTCGATCGAGGAAGGGCCGGTCGCCTTTGGGGGATGCGCCCTGACCGGAGAGATAGATCCAGTCCTTGTCTTGGAGAATGACCCTTTCGCCGTTGAACGAGCCCATGACCGGAGATCCCGGGTTGGCGTAGGCATCCTGGGTATTGAGGTCGAAGAACTTCTTCGGGGCGACGGCCGGATTGTCGAGGTTGACCAGCCAGGTGACCTGTTTATAGGCCCGGCGGTTGGATTCTGTCGCCAGGGCCAAACCCGGAGTCTGGAAAAAACTCAACCCGCCGAACCTCTCCTTGGTCTTCAGAACCTCGCGCGCCTCATTCGTGAAGGGGGCGTCGAGGGCCATGAGCTTATCCCTGAATTCGGCGTTCGTTTTCGGGTCGCCTCCGTCGAGGGCTTCAATCCACGAGAGCGTGGCCGGCTTTAAGGTCTGCCAGAAAACCCTCCGCGGGCCGGTCGGAACGCCGCTCAAAGGGACGTTCTCGGCCGGCGGCAGGTCGGCCACGACCTTGACCGTTTTCCCGGCCAGGTCGCAGATTTCGACGGAACGGGCGAATTCATCGGCCCCGACGCTGTAGGAGAAGGGCCGCTTGATCCGGGTAACGAGGATGAAGTTGCCGTCGGGCGACGGTTCCATCTGGCCGTAAATCCCCGGCCGGCCGAATGGTTCGATTTGTCCCGTGGCGATGTCCACGAATGCCGGCTGGCCTGTTGCGTAATACTCGAAAAGGGTTTCATCATAGGGGCTTTTCAGCATGTCCTGGTAGGTGGCGACCATGGCCTGCTTTCCGCCGGAGACTTGGACCGTCGGGCCGATGGGAATCCGCGGTTCGACGGGCGCCGGACCCCTGTTTTCCGGAACCAGGACGGCGAGGATCTTCTTGTTTCCGGGCATCCAGACGATATTCCCCACGACCATGTTCAGACGGGGAGGCGTGAGAGCCTTGGCCTTGCCCGTCGCGGTGTCGGCGATCCAGAGCTCGACGCCGTTGTCCAAGTAGCGAGCGAAGGAAATCCATTTACCGTCCTCGGAAAAAGACGGGCGGGAGAACTTGATGCCTTCCGGCAGTTCGATCTTCACCTCCCGGCCGTCCTGGATCGTCTTCAAGGTCAGGGATGTATTGAAGACCATGACCTGACGGCTGTTGTTGGCCGGGGTGATCCGCATCCCGGCGATCCGGAGCAGCGGCTGGGAAAGCGTGTCGATCGTCGGCATGCTTTCGCTTTCGACCAGGAGCATCCGTGTCCGGTCGGGGCTCATCGTGACGCGCGGCGTCGGCGGCGAGTTCAGGATATCGAGGATTTCCTTCGGCGGGGTTTTATAGGGCTCCTGGGCCGAAAGACATGGGGCAAAAACGGCGAGAAAAACCAGGGGAACGGACAGAAAAGCGGACAGGCGTTTTGTCATGGACATTCCTCCAAAGGCGGGCTTGACGGTCAAGATGGAGTGATTATGTCTCAAAACCGGTCGCGTTTTCAATTGATTTCTACCCGCTCAATATGAAGGAGAGCCGGAAAATGATCTGCATCCCGGAGAGTTCCGGTTGAAATTTCCGCCCGAATCGAGAACAATAAACCCCAAGCCGGGATCGAAGCCCAGGCTTCAAGGAGGAGTTCCTTCATGAGAAAAGCCGTCCCGATGTTTTTCTTCGCGGCCGCGATCGCTTTCCTGTCGTCTTGCGCGGCCAAACCCGAACCGGCCGACCTGGTCCTGTTGAACGGGACATTTCTGACCGAATCGGCCGCAGAGCCCGAGGCCAAAGCGCTGGTCATCACCGGCGACCTGATCACGGCTGTCTGCGGCACGGACGACGAGGCGCGGCGCTATGTCGGGGAAAAGACCCGGGTCATCGACCTGGGGGGCAAATTCGCCCTGCCCGGACTGATCGACGCCCACGTCCATTTCAACCAGGCCGGGGCGCTGATCATCGGGCCGAACCTTTTGGCGGTTTCGAATGAGGCCGGCCTTCGGACGGAAATCGGCCGGGTGACCGGCCTTCTCGGCGAGGGCGAATGGATCACCGAGGGATTGTGGGGGGCCTACGAGCAGTGGGCCCTGGGGGATGAGGGCGGCGGAACGAAGGAAAAGAAATCCCCCTGGCGGCCCAG